>CACGHY010000018.1 GCA_902573085.1 uncultured Candidatus Poseidoniales archaeon | reverse complement strand
GCATTGTTCCCCCAGTCAGTGTCTCTATTATTGATGACCCATTGTAGACCTGCTAGGATTGATTGCGAATTCCCTCCTCCGTAGTCTTGCATAACCTTGACATCGACAAGATAGGATCCCGGCGAATATCCCTGATTCACACGACTGGAATCTCCAGTTCCCAATGCAATCCCTGCCACATGCGTCCCATGCCCGTCCCCATCGTCAGGATCCTCGTCATTACAACCAGATTGTCCCACTCCAGTCGAGTCGCAACCTCCAACCCATTTGGGGTCCTCGAGGTCATCAGGATCGTTCGTGTTGTCCCTATTGTTGTCCGAGAAGTCATCGAGAGAGAAGTGTTCGTTGTCCACGCCAGTATCAAGGATCGCGATAACCTTGCCAGAACCATGGTAGCCCAGACCCCTCAGAGTCTCATCATAAACCCCGGATGTTCTTACCTTTGACCCCTTTGTGGCCTTGTCTAGGTATGGCACGATTACACTTTGCTCTTCCACTAGGACGACTCCGTTCAATTTCCAGACGTCAATCAGAGAAATCACCGGCACGTGATCCAGAACGATTGCATCGAGGTGATCCATGACCATGAACCAAGAACCATCCGATTTCCAACCATGAGTCTCAATCGTGCTCCTTAGCGACTCAATGTCTGTCGGCCCGGGATGCCATGCATAGTGAACTATTATCGCCACGGTAGGCCTACCATCGCTGCCGATGATGGAAGTTAGCGACACGGATTCCCTATCACCTGCAAGAATCATCTGAAGCCTGTCGTCAAAACCATTTGAGTCAGCGTCAGACCAGAAATCTTCCCACCAACCGAACTCCATAGTCGGAGGGGTTGAGTCTGCGGGGGTGTGTTCCAAGTTCCAGTCCTTGTTGCACTCTTGTTCACTGCAGACCAATGGAGGAATCAATGGGTAATTTTCCTCAATAACCTCCTCCATAGGTGAGTCAAGTGCATCGGAAATATATGCAGAACCTATTGGCACGTCCAGTAAGAAAACCAGCAAGGCAACCAAGACGGGGGTTAACTTGCCTTTGTTCGTTTTCATGGCTCTCGTAGAGAGCCAGACTCAAGACCTGTATAATCCCAACTGGCCTCTGTACGTCAGATTATCACTTATGGCCACCTTATATGTTCAGCGGAAACACGACAACTTAATCTGCAAACTCCTCTGTCATCAATAGTAAAAATTTCTCCGTCACAAACCGGGCATATGGAATTCTCCGCCAACTCCTCAAGCCAAGCTCTCCTCGTCTCCAGCTCGTCGCCTTCCTCCCTCAATTTCATCAGAACTCTGTCAGCCCTCCCTTCGAGGGGTTTCCCTGCATCTGTCCAAGGATCGTTCTCTAAATCACCCATTCTTGCAGTTGCCTGTACCCTGATCTGATCGGAAACAGAGGATCCGCCCATGGAATTCCCAGATAATCCGAGTGGGCTGGGAGCTCCCTTCGCTATAGGTCTAGCCAATGCATATGCTAGGAAAAATCCGCCTATGTGTGCCAAATGTGCAATGTTCGTCTCTCCGGCAGTCCCACTTTGAATTGAGTACATCTGGAAGATCTCCAATCCAAGTCGTACAAATGCGATCAACCATACTGGCCACGCCCTAATCAAGAAGATCAACGGAAACTCGATTTTGTCTTCCGGCCAACAGGCCATGTATGCTCCCAGAATTCCAAATGCGGCACCGCTGGCCCCAATCGCAGGCACGGCTGAGTCCTGGTGTGATAGGATCCAGGCCAGATTGCCCCCAATCAATCCAATAAAGTAAATCGCAATCCACCTCTTTCCGCCCATTCTCTGCTCCAGTGGCACTCCCGCCAGTGCGATTACGAGCGCGTTTCCCAGGACATGGATGAAGTCTGCGTGCAACCAAGCAGATGTCAAGACCCTGTGTTGGTGCAAAGGATCGTCAGCCAAAACTGGAATAACGCTGAATATGTCGACAGGGTAGAAACGCAAAGCGCTTTCGAAGGAGGATAGGAAGAACTGTACAAAATGTACGAGAATTATGGAAAGAACCATTCCCAGGGCTATGCTATCCCTATTCTTTGCAGCATTTGCGAGTGGAATTATTGCTAATATCACTAGAAAAGTCATCCATACAAGGTCTGACCCCTCTAGTTGAGCCCAGGTGAAGTCGAGGTCCCTCGGCATGATACTTCCCGCATCACCGCTTCTAAAGAGGGATTCGTAAACGTGGAAGTATCAATATGAGTAGTCGCTCTCGTGCAAGCATGTCTTCGCCAGCACTGGCCAGAGCTGTTGAGTTAGTTGTACATCGAGGGTCCCAGCGGGTGCTGGACGGAGTCACAGAGACTCTTTGCCAAGGGGAAGTCGTTGCAATAATGGGCGAGAATGGGTCTGGAAAGACAACCCTCATTGAGGCATTCGCAGGGCTTCTTCCACTTCGATCAGGAGATGTGATATGGGAGGAAAATGGCAAATCGTTAGTTATCAGAGATTCTCAGGGACGACGTAACCAACCTCCTTCTATGGGTTTGACCCTGCAGAAAGGAGGAGTTTGTGGGGATGAGACTGTCATTGAGAGAATTTCAGTTTCACTCTCAGTGGCTGGAATAGGCCACAGTGATGACCAGATTATGGAACTCCTGTCCCTATGGGGCCTAGAACATAGGGCTAATGATAGGTTGGCCCATCTATCCGGCGGACTGAGGAGAAGAGTGGCAATCCTGGGTGGCTTGGCTCCAGCGGCTCTCAGTAACTCTCCCCTAGTCGTACTTCTCGATGAACCGTCAGAGGGATTAGACGATTCCGCCAAGGATATCCTGAGAAGCTGGATCAGATCCTTATCTTCAAGGAATCATGCTATTCTTATGGCGACTCATGACAAAGATATTTCCTCATGCGCGGACAGAATGCTAACCATCAAGGATGGTTCGGTAGAAGAGCATGTAGGGGAATCATTGGGTGAGATATGTGATTTGCCACAATCAGGAGAAATAGGCAACCAAACGCCAATTTCATCACTAGTTAAGTGGTCAATGAAGATGGAGTTACGAAATCCCATAGAAACTGTCGGAAGGGTCACGCCGGCATTAGTGGCAATCCTCCTATCATACGCCCTACTATCTGGGCAGGATTTCCATCTCCAAGATAGTCGTCTTCACGCATCATTGATACTAGCCCCTGCATTCATCGCCGTGGTCTCCTCTCCTGCCCTGGTGCAGCGACTCTCTGAATCGGATTGTGGGCGTTGGTGGAATGCAGTAGTGGGGCCCTTAGCACGGCCGGCACTCTCGATCACGGGGTCTTCCATTCTTCTTCCAATCCCCCTAACTTACCTGTCATGGGCAGTCCTTTCTGGAACCTTCAATGGATGGGAATACGATGACGCTGTTCTTTGGCTATGGATTCCGGCTCTAGCCCTAATGGATCTGGCGATAGCCTCGACTGCTCTACATCTGCTGGTTTCCGATCTTTCTAGATCTTCTTCCGCTCCGGCCCCCCTGATCCTGATTGTTTTGGTGTGGCCCTTCCTAGAGTTGACCGATGCACTTTCCTCTATTTTGGACAATGGTATGTCATGGAGCCTTTCAATACATGGCCCAATAGTTGGTTGCATAGTCGCAAGCCTCATCTCAGCCTTGGTTTGGTTGGCGGCTGTGATGATTCCAGATTACTGACTAACAGCATTCATGACTAATGATAAAATCCCAGCAATATGGCTAACTACAGCTCATTGGCGATTCCAACTACAATTGTCGGTCTAATTGGTGTAGTCATAACGGCACTTCTAGGGTTCTTTTACGCCCCACTGGTAGATCCAGACTCATGGAATGCGCCCGAAGCTTACAGGATCCTTTACTGGCACGTTCCCTTTGCGTGGACCTCTTTCTTGTCCTTCTGCCTGCTCTTCATAGGGGCTTCTTCTTGGTACGTTAGGAGGTCCGAGAGGGGTTGGGCAATGTTGGTGATTGGTTCTCAACTAGGTCTACTATTCGGACTTGGTGTGATAATATCGGGCCCCATCTGGGGTTCAGCAGAATGGGGGGTCCCGTGGGACTGGGGTGACGTTCGATTGAATTCTTACGCTCTTCTCACTTCAGTCGCGTTATTCCTGGTAATGTCGATCAGGAGCCAGCCAGATGGCGAGGAAACTAGAGACACCCTCGCAGCAATAGGTTTGTTCGGCTTCGTTCTAGTCCCTGTTACGGCTATTGCTACCACGTTATGGAGGAATCGACACCCGGGGGTAATTCTGAGGGAGTCAGGGGAGACGGGGGTCGATGCAGAGATCAAGCAATTAATGGGATTTGGAGCATTCTCTTTCCTGGTGTTGTTCATCGGGCTGGTATTACTCAACTACTCGATATACTCGCTAAGAAGGGAATTGGAGGACGAAAATAGGAAAATCGACAGGGAAGTGATTTCATGAGTGGAGAGCTCGAGGCGATTATGACCTATTCTATTCTAGCCGCCATTCTCTTCTCCTACGCGTTCAATAGGATTTCATCTCTGTCAAAACTGAAAAGAGAGTTGGCAGGAAATCCAGCAGAAGATTCTGAAGAATAGCCCCAAACTGGTGGTAAGCCTTCTAATGGAGGGGCAGAGCGGAGAACAGGGAGACGCATGTCCGGAGGGTCATTTTGTATCACTTGCGGCGCAGACCCTCCACTTTCCTCGGATAGGCTGTGTGAGTCTTGTCTTAGGAAGCGCACTACTCTTTCAAAGATGCCAGAGACAATACAACAGAAGAGATGTGCAAAGTGCGAGTCCTTCGAGATACGAGGGGGGTGGTCCTCAATGGATCCCCATAGCGTCGCAGATATCCGAATCAGAGAGAACCTGACCGTTGAGGGGAGAGCCAAGGACGTCAATGTGTCATTCTCTGTCCAGGAGATAGACCAGAGAACAAACAGACTTCATGTGGATGTTACGGGTTCGATAGAAGGTTATGAATTCCAAGACTCTCATGCCCCATTGTTACAAACTAGTAACGCGGTTTGCACACCATGCACCAGGAAGGATGGCGACTACTTCGAGGCTACGGTCCAATTGAGATCGGCAGGAAGGAAGCTAGACGAAGGTGAACTCTCTCAAATTCGCTCAACTTTGGACGATTTACTGACCTCGATGGAACCAAACCCCATGTTCTTCATATCTAAGGAAGGTCCAGTTCCTGGAGGTTGGGATCTCCAACTCGGATCCAAGAGCCTTGCCAGGAATTGGGGCAGGAGGCTCACAAAGTTGTTTGGCGGTTCGGTGAAGGAGAGTTCGACTGTTGTCGGAGTCAATGACGGAGTGGAAGTTACAAGATTGACCCTGAGCTACAGGAAGCCAGCATATTCGGTAGGAGACGTGGTCCGCCTCCGTAAGGCTCTTTGGATAGTCGACAGTTGGCAGAAAGATGGCCCGATTCTGAGGAGGCTGAACAGGTTTCAGAGGACAGGGGCGACATGGAGGGATATGGAGTCCTCTTCCGTTGTTTGCTCCGTTTCCGACCAGAGCGTCGTTCAGATCCTGAACAGGGACACTTCCGCTGCCGAATTCATGGATCCCGGTGACTACAAGGTGTCGACGGTGGCCCTTCCATACGATGATGATGGGACTTCTGAAGAGTTACGCATTGGATACATAGATGGGGAGTGGCTAGCGCTGCCAGTCTCAGTCAGAGGCGAGTGAAGATGGAAGAGCCCAATTTTGAGTCACTTCTCTCCGAACTAGACTTGCGTGACATGGCAGGTTTCACCAGGAACTTCGTTGAGGATTTGAGAAACGCCTTGAACACCGAATTGGACTTGGAAGAAGAAACTGACTGGAGTGGCGTGCTATGCTTGGGAATGGGCGGTTCGGGAGCAGGCGGTTTGTTCTTGAAGGCCCTATCCGACGACTCCGGAGGGCTACCATTTGTTGTTTGGACTGACTATGGAGTACCCAGCTGGTGGGGCCCAGAGTGGCTTGTGATCGCTACTTCCTATTCGGGCAATACAGAAGAAACCCTCGATGGCGTCAGGGAGGTAATCTCTTCAGGTGGAACTGTTGTAGGAATCTGCTCAGGAGGGGAGATGGAGGAAGTTATCTCTCAATCTGAAGGATCAGCTTGCCTCAATGTGCCTCCGGGCCAAATGCCCCGCTCTGCCTTTGGGCATATCTTCGGGACTCAATTATCGGCCTGTTGGGCATTAGGAATTCTTCCGAAACCCAACTCCGATGAGATAGAAGATATGCTTGGTAGACTGGCTAAGGCTTCTTCAGAATCGGATCTTTCTACAAACTCTGGTATGGCTGCCACGCTCTCTAGATCACTGGTTGGCCGGGGGATAGGGATAGTCGCACCAACTTGTCTGGGAGCAGCGGCATACCGCTTCACGTGTCAATTGAACGAAAACTCTGCTAAGTTCGCTGGTGCTACCGATATCCCTGAGATGAACCACAATGAGATTGTTGCCTGGACTGGCACATCTGCTCATGACCGGGCACTACTGGTTCTCTCTAGCAAGGACCTACATCCTAGGACGAACTCAAGAATTGAGTGGATGCTGGACGAAATCGAAGCCAAGCCGACATGGGTGATAGAATGCGAAGGGGAAAGCCTGCTTGAAAGGCTTCTTTACGCGGCCCATGTTACCGACTGGGTTTCGATTGGGCTGGCATTACTGACGGGTGAGGATCCTTCTGATATGCCCGCGATAGAGTCCCTGAAGTCACATTTGGAATCATTTCAGTAGATTGACCCCAAAACGTTCCTAGGGTCCGGGTAGTCCTTCAGGGCCTGGTCTCTATCTCCGGGAGCAACTACGCCAGGCATATCATGGGTTTCAGGCTCAATTAGAGACAATTGGAAATGCAGATGGGGCTCCCAACCTCCGTTCTCCTCATATGATCCAAACCAAGCGACTACTTCTCCTGCTACGACCCGTTGGCCTATTTTCTTATCTTCAATTGATGCAGCATCTAGATGCCCGTACAATGCCCATACTTTGGTTCCAGAAATCTCATGCTTGGTGATTACTACATTACCATAATCGCCAGCGGCAGGATTGTAGCCGAAGTGCGATATTTCTCCATCCATGAATGCCATGCACGGAGTTCCCACTGGACCTCCTATGTCTATTCCTATGTGCACATTCCTCTCTCCTCCAAATATTTCGGTGTTGTACAATTTCGGCCTTACTTCGTCGTACTTACCAACGCTGAATTCAGTTTCGGGTTGATTCCAGAATCCCAGACTTAAATCTAGGACTGTATAATCAGTGGGCATATCTACGACAGGATGGTATTCGTTAGAGCTCCAGTCGATCATATGGCTCGCAGAGGCCGACTAAAAAAGACACTTGCCTAATCTTCCTCGAAATCTCCGGAAAACTCTAGGGGATTGGACGAATTAGAAGAAGGAATTGACTCAACGTCTCTGAGTTTGCGATCCATTGCTCTAAGTCGGCGTTGAACAGAGTCACCATCCCCTCCAATAGTGTTTGCAGCAGTGTTGAGTTGCTTGTGCAACTTCCCCATCATCTCTCCAAACCTTGTAAACTCGGTCTTTACTCCTCCTAGAACATTCCAGACTTCGCTGGCAGTGGCCTCCAGCGCCAAAGTGCGGAAACCCATTTGCAGACTATTTACGAATGCTGCTAGGGTAGAAGGGCCAGTGACTACGATTTGGTGGTCCTTTTGCAGTTTTTCGAATAAACCCGGCCTCCTAACTACGTCGGCATACAAGCCCTCAGTAGGTAGAAACATAACAGCAAAATCGGTAGTATGGGGGGAAGAAACATACTCCTTCCTAATCATCTTAGCCTTAGCAGTAACATTTGATGCGAATGTCTTGTAGGACCTTTCGATAATACCCCTATCCCCCTCATCGAATGCATCTAATAATCGCTCATAATCTTCCTTTGGAAACTTGCAGTCTATTGGAAGCCAGACAGGATCATCCAAATTTCCATCCGAACCAGGTAGTTTGATAGCAAACTCAACTTGTCCCTTGCAGTCCGGATGGGTCTTTACATTCTTCCCATATTGATTGGGAGAGAGTATGCTTTGGAGTATCTGCTCAGCCTGTATCTCGCCCATCGTCCCTCTGGTAGAGACATTAGCTAGGACCTTCTTCAAATCCGCAGTATCCGTAGCCAATGCCTGCATCTCGCCCAAACCACGCTGAACCGCCTCGAGTCGTTCACTGACCTGTTTGAAAGACTCCCCAATCCTCTTCTCAAGGGTTGTTTGCAATTTTTCGTCTACGGTTTCGCGCATCTGATCAAGTTTCTTTTCATTCCCTTCCTTGAGATTCTCAATATTCTTCGATACGTTGGCCAGATGTTCTTGCTGAGATTTCCCTAGTGCTTGCAAGGCATTCATTTGTTCGGACCCCATTTCCCGAATTTCCCTCCGAAGTTCTGCACCCTCGTCTGAATTATTTTTGTTAAACAACTGCCACAGGGCCGAAGTCAGGGCGAGCCCAAGGAAACCAATCGTGATCAGTTCAATGTCCACAAGGAGATTAATGAAATCGGGGGTATTTGAACTATCAGAAAATAATGCAAGCACTAATTTCCGAATTGATTCTTAGGCAGAGCGGGCTCTCGCCGAGTATGAGGGCAAGAAGACTAGCGATTTTGCTGTCCAGTCTCGAACAAATCCAATTCAAGTCTGCAGAGCTTGAACAGTATGCCACTCATGGCGATTTAGCAGCGCGTTGGCTGATGGACATCCATTCTTTTGGAGACATGCAAGAAGGATGTAAAGTAGTAGATCTAGGGGCAGGAAACGGCGTTATGGGACTGGGTTCTTTGTCACTAGGGGCCAGTGTGGCAATTCTTGTAGAAGCCGATCAGATGGCACTCAAAATCGCCCAAAATAATGCCAAACAGATGGGTTTTACAGATTCGGTTAGGATCATTCAATCTACGATAGGCACAGACTCGTTGGATATAGGATCCGCAGATCTGATCATAAGCAATCCTCCTTGGGGCAGACAATCTCCAAAGGCGGATAGGCCATTTCTTGATGCTATACTGTCCTCTCAAATCATCTCGCACATTATGCACAGTGCAGGGGCAAGTCATATTGAGCCCCTATTCGAGGGCCAGGGATGGTCCGTCGAGAGATATGGCGAGGCGGATTTCGCCCTTCCCGCAGAGTTCTCTTATCACAGCAGAAGGAGAGGTAAGACTAGAGCCGCTTTCTGGAGGCTAACACCTCCTTGAGCGAGGAAAAATCTTGCCGGACCGTTCATAGGGGGTCTTCGGTTCGGCGGGCCGATGGCAGCATCGGTCGGTGATCAGGTCACGCCGGGCAATCTCATCGAAATCGGGACCGGAGAGGAGTTGGGAAAGGGCATCAACTTGACAGAAAGAGGTCCTGTTGCAGTTTTCTCTGGAAGGGTGGTGAGAGACTCAGGAGTGATATCTGTGGATTCTTACTCACCACCAATCAATTCCCCAAAGATGGGAGATGTGATAATAGGGGAGGTCAATAGACTCAATGAGAAGACTGCCGAATTGCGAGTCCTCCACATTGAGACCAATCAAGGAGGGCATAGATCAGTTCCAGCATTGAAGCTCTTCGCAGACATTTATGTCTCAGAGATAGTCGATCGCTTCATCCCATCTGCAGGAGACGGTATGAGGAAGAGGGACATCGTTCGTGCGAGAGTTATCAGCGTGGAGCCGATGTTGAAAGCCTCCACTAAGGGGGATTCGAAACTCGGTGTCCTGTACGCCTCCTGCCCTGTATGCGGAGTAGATCTTCTGGCTAGCGACAGAAAACCAGACTTCAATGTGGAATGCCCTCGATGTGACTACAGTGGGTTCAGAGCACTCTCAAACGGATTCGGACATGGTTCCGAGATACCTTCGGACTCTGATATCCAAATTCTAAATCGTCCAGGGGAGCGTTGGTCAAAAGAGGCCGAGTCCATGCTGGGACACGATGGCGCTAGGCCATACCTTTCACCCGCAGCGGATCACAGGAGGGGTTGGACCCACGAGATCCCAGAATCCGCAAAGAGGGCCTCATCTCCAAGGGGCAGAGGTGGCAGACCAGAAAGGGAGATGTTCCCCGCAACTTGCACTCTTTGTGGCACTAAGACCAAGGTACCGTTCAAACCCACTCCTGGAAAGCCTCTGAGATGCCGAGACTGCATGGAAAAGGTCGAATCAGGCAAGGCCACCAAGGAAGAGCTAGCCAACGAGAGGGATATCATGAAGAGTGCCAGGTCAAAGGCACAGAAGGAGCACGGGGTCAAACTGTTCGTGGGGGGTGTGTCATACGATGCATCTGAGGATGACTTGAGGGAGGCCTTCTCCATCCATGGAAAGTTGAAGGACGTCCACATGGCATTGGATAGGGAGACGAAGAAGCCTCGTGGTTTTGCATTCATTACTTTCGCAGACAAGAAAGAGGCCAAGGCCGCAATTAAGGCGATGAATAAGTCAGAGTTCAAGGGTAGGAAGATTTCCGTTGAGGAATCCTCTTCTGGTGGTAGAAACAGAAGCAAAAGAAGAACCAGAAAATAGATCTTCACACGTAGAAGTCAGAGGAAGCCTCGTTATCGCCCATACTGAGGTAATCCTCGATGGAACCCTCCTCCCCCATCCTCTCCATCAATCTGGCAGCAGTCTCCTTCGTTGTGTCCAAATCAAGATCCAGAGTCACATCGAAGGCCTGCTCTATCCATTTCGACATTCTTTCAGCGGCTAGAATGTCGGAACTCGTCCCGATAGTCTCTGCAACCACCCCTATCGCAGGGACGCCTTTGATCGGGGCCAGAGAAAGAACCATCCCGGCCACTCCGATCATTCCTGCCTTGGGTTGGTCTATGCTTACCTCAATGTCCTCTGACTCGAGAGCCTTGCGGACTTCCATATCAGAGCAGACTGCGAAAATCGAACGCTTCTCAGGCTCAGAGGCAAGGCCTGCAAGTACGAGCAACCGACTCGCCCTCGATTCATCAGCAAGGTCCAGAATGGACTCTGCAACTTCGAACTGGCCCGATGCCGTCATTGGCTGCATTACTCCAGTTATAGTCACTAGTTCTCCCCCATCCGGGAGTACTATCTTGTTGATGTCTAGTCTTGGAGGGCCAATCAAACCCTTCTCCGATAAGGTGGCATGAGGGGGGAAGTCCGGATGTAGTATCCAGCCAATCGTCCTAGAAGGGTGCTTTTCTACCACTGCGTCAATCAGAATTTTGCCGACGTTACCCACTCCGGGCACTGCCTCCAGAATCATAGATCCCTCTGGAAGGCTCGTTCCTTCATGCCAGTGAACCTTTACTCTGTTCAAGTAGAATCATCCTTCCTTGGGGTGGGAAGTGATTTGACCCACTTTTCACTTCCGGCATCCTGCCTCTTTCTCCGCCTGGAACCTTGAGGGTCCTCAGGAGAGAATTTCAGTGAAGCAGCAGACTCCATCTTCCCTCCACAGGTCTTGCACCTTTCTCCAAGGCCGAATTCCCTGCATTCGATGCATCTCTGGAGTCTAGTTCTAGCCATTGAGACCGAGCCTGCCGATTCGGTTCATGAATTATATTCCTTCAGAAAGGATCTCAGAGTCTTTCTATGGATATTGAACCATCTACTGACCCAATTTGTTTTGAAGCAGCCTCCTGAGCGGCTTCCCATACCGACTCTGCGGATGGGTAATCTGGGGCCTTAATGTCAACTCTGTAATTAGGAGCGCCGTCATAGTGACAGGTGAGGCTGACCTCCTCCTCGCTCTTGGCGCAATCCTCTGCAGCCTGCAGAGCACTACTGATGGCATTGACTCCCTCTGGACCCCAAACCTTGATTTCGAACATTCCTCTTATCTCCACGAAGGGAGGTATGATGTTCTCTATTGCCAGCTCAGTGACTGCTGCTATCCAATCTCCTTTGAACCCCGATTCTTCTAGTGCACTCTCGTTTATGGCGCACTCCTCCAAGGCCCCGTAAAGCGATCCGAAGGCCTCTTTCATTTCCTCGGAGACTTCCTCGGTCTTGTCCTCTTTCCAACCAATTCTCTCAGCAGCCACTCTCATTATCTGGGAAGCACGCTGTTCGTTCTTCCACGACTGCAAGGCATCTCTTCTTCTTTCCTCGGAAACTGATTTTATTGAGAGCGTGATACTGTCTCTATCCTTTTTCACCCCGATTACTTTGGCTACCAACCTCTGCCCCTCTCTCACATGAGCTCTAATGTTCCTGACCCATCCACTGGCTATCTCACCTATGAAAACGAAGCCTTCCCTATCGGGATATGTGTCTAAGGACAAGTAAGCCCCGTTTTCCTTTACACTCTTTACGGAGCAGACTACCAATTCCCCTTCCTCGGGCCAGTCGTTGGATTGATCCGCCAAGATTCTGCCTCTCTAGTTCAGAACCTCGACGACAGTGCATCCTGTAAGTTCTGCCAGACCGCCCGCTGGAACTGCAAGAGTCGATCCACAAATAGCACATGCAATCGTCGTTGAGGGTCTATCGAAAATAATTGCCTCACTACCGCAATCCTTGCAAGTAACTCTCAGAAATCTTCCCGCCATTCTATTTCCTCAATTATCTACAAGCTCGAATTTTCTTGCTCTCTTTCCCTTCGGGGAGTGCGCTTTTCCGGTCTCCGTGCACCTGTAAACTAAGTTAACTCTCTTTGTAGGCTTCTCTCCAGAAGGCTTTGGACGAGGGAAACCTCTGTACCCAGCAGTCACTCTTCTGAACCTTCTTTGCCCCCACTTTAGTTCGCTAGCTCTCTTCTTCTTGACTCTCTCAACAGTATGTTCAGTGTGCTTTCCAGCGGAGGGGCTGTATCTCATAACCTTCCTCGGCATCTTTACCATTTGTCACCCTCTTCGCTGCTTGTGCGCCGCCAGCCACCGATGACCCGTATATGAATCTAGTCGAGTGATTAGGTGATGTGACCCCTGCGCTCCAAGAAAAACACAAGAATCTCTCTTGCATCCGGGGTCCATGGTTGTCGATGAGGCTATCCTCTGGTCCTCCCTCGTCTTACTGGCCATAGGACTCAGTCTCCATAGAATGGGGCCATCTTTCCGAAGGAGTAGGTTCGGCTTTCCATTATCCCTAATAGGAGTGGCATCTTTTATTCTGTTACCGGAAAAACTGGATGATGCAGAAAGTGAAGTATACAACTCAATTATAGAATTAATAAAATGGTGTACGCCATTTGTCTTGGGGGCGATTCTCGTTCTAAGAAGCTCTTCGACATACGGCGAGCCCTCCTCTTCCGGTTTGTTCCTAGGATGGTCAGTAATCGTAACCTCATGGATAATTGTCTATCTCGAACGTGCATCAGTTTCATCCGTGGACGTAATCGGGGCCTCGTCCTCACTCCTGGGAATATTGTTGGGCATAGTCCTAGTTTACATTGGTGCATCCCTATCTGAGAGGTCGGTTGGGCTGAAATCCTATTCAGATCCTCTTTCGCAAGAGGAGGGAGAACTGGTTCGGACAATTCTACGTAGGAGATTGGGGGGGCGATGGCCATGGCGATTGAATTCTCGGAGCTCATGCTTCTAGTTTCTGGGGGAGTCGCACTGTCTGCGTCTTTCTTCATCATTCATTTCGCCTGTACATTAAACAGATTCAACAGATCGCTCGCACTCCTCTCTCCTGTTATGCTACTTGGCGCCTGTTTTTACACGACAATGATGCTTTCCGAAATCGACACAGCTTCTTCTTTTAGGGACTCAATCGCCTCATCAATAGTGGCCCTAGTCAGCCTCTTTCCGATATTTGCTGCTATGATGACTATTGCCTTATTCAGGATAACCCTCTTAACAAATCGGCCGCTGGCGGCGTCGTCTCAGTGAGGTTGTAGTGCATGTCGAAGGGAACACCGAGTATGGGGAAGAGGCAGAAGTCCACCCATATCCGATGTCGTAGATGTGGGCGTCATTCTTATCATAAGCAGAAGGGACAATGTGCAAGTTGTGGTTACGGAGCTACCTCCAGAATGAGGAAGTACAGATGGAATAAGCGCAACAGAGTCATGTGGCAGAAGAAATAGTAACAGCCGTAAACCCCTAAGTCTTGTTCTATTACCGAGTGATGATACCGATGTGCGGCATCATCGGAATAGTTGGTTCTCCTGGCACCCAGATAGCTACGTCTGTGTATGACGGGCTAATAGTTCTTCAACACAGGGGGCAGGATGCTGCTGGAATAGTTACCAGTGATTCTGAGAATATTTGCCATCGAAGGGCGAACGGATTAGTCCGCGACGTTTTCCTAGATAAGCACATGAAGAATTTAAATGGATCAATGGGAATTGGACATGTCAGATATCCAACGGCAGGTTCTAGTTCTTCGGATGAGGCACAGCCATTCTACACCAACACCCCGTTCGGAGTTAGTTTGGCCCACAACGGAAATCTGAATAACACCCCCGATATAATCTCAGGGCTCTTAGAGTATGATCATCGTAGGATAAATACAAGCTCTGATTCAGAGGCTTTACTCAATCTATTCGCCGCGGAGATTCAGAGATCCGTGAATGGGAGGCCTGGAGGGATGGCGGCATTGAATGAGGACGATATCTTCAGAGCCGTAGAAAGGACCCATTTGAGGGCGGAAGGTAGTTACAGTGTAGTCTGCCTAATTACTGGGTGGGGCATGGTGGCCTTCAGGGACCCTCATGGGATTAGGCCCCTTTTTCTTGGAAAGAGAGATGTAGATGGTTTCACAGAGCGACTTGTGTCCTCAGAAAGCGTAGTCTGCCAGTCAATAGGTTTTGAGAACGACAGGGATGTATCTCCAGGAGAAGCAGTAATAGTGAGAATGGATGGTAATATTCATTCAAAGAATTGTCACTCCGAAGTCATTCACACACCATGTGTTTTCGAGCATGTTTACTTCGCGAGGCCAGACTCAGTAATCGATGGAATTTCAGTGCACCAGGCTAGATTGAGAATGGGAGAAGCTCTGGCTAGTAGGATTGAGTCATTACTTCCAGACCACCGGATAGACGCTGTTATTCCGGTTCCGGACAGTGGGAGGATTGCCGCTTTAGGATTATCAAGCGCGCTTGGAGTGCCATATAGGGAGGGATTTGTCAAGAATCGATACATAGGCAGGACCTTCATTATGCCAGGTCAGAAAATTCGTAAGGACTCCGTCAGGAAGAAACTGAATACGATATCCGAGGAATTCAAGGGTAAGACTGTGTTGATCGTCGATGACAGCATCGTCAGGGGAAATACTTCCAGGAGGATAGTCCAGATGGCTAGGGATGCAGGGGCATCTCGGGTCTTGTTCGCTTCTTCTTCCCCTCCGATTGTACATCCTAATGTGTATGGGATAGACATGCCCGCCAGGGAGGAGTATGTGGCTTATGGGAGGACTAATGATGAAATCTGCGAGGCAATCGGAGCCGATTGGCTGATCTACCAAGATCTGGACGACTTGGTAGATGCCTGTACAGGAGCGAGCGGTAGCCAAATCGTAGAATTCGATTGCTCGTGCTTCAATGGCATTTACGTGACAGGGGGAATCACTGAGGAGTACCTGAGTAGGATTAGCAGGATCCGCTCCGACTCAGGCAAAGAGCAGGCATCAGTCTGACATGATCGCAGACAAATGCTCTTTGAGAGCGGGAATTGACTCTTCCCAAGTTGCCACGATACCGTAGTCAGCAATCCCAAAGATAGGGGCCTCTGGGTCTTTGTTTATGGCTAGGATGTATTTGCTGGACCTCATCCCAGCTAGATGCTGGATCGCGCCGCTGATTCCTACTGCGATGTACAAGTTGGGCGTCACGGTTTTCCCTGTTTGTCCCACTTGCATGCTATGTGGTATTTCCTCCCATGTGTCAACAGCGGCTCTGCTTGCTCCAACTGCGGCCCCTATCTCGTCTGCTAATTCATAGAGATGCGAGAAGTTTGACGGATTGCCCATCCCCCTCCCGCCGGAGATCACAATATCCGCCTCTGCAACATCTAGCCTCTCTCCAGCTTTGGCTAGTGCCTCTTTGACCGCCACGGAAACTTGCTGACTCACATTGACCGTGGAAATCTCCGCTTCCCCCCCTACATCCGCAGGCTGGAAGGAGTTTGCGCGGATGCTCAATACACACGGTACTGACACTTCTAGTTCCTCGATTGCCTTCCCTGAGAAGATTGATCTTGTAACTGAAATTCCATCATCCAGGCTAGTGATGTCCTGAACCACAGGGAAACCTTTCTTTGCTGCAATGGCTGATGATATCTCCCTTCCTAAGGTCGAGGAAGATGTCAGTACAAGATCTCCTTCAATGAAGGGCTCAATTGCTCCAGACCATGCCATGGAGTCATAGCTATCGAAACAGTCCCCCTCAATGGATATGACTTTGCTAACTCCTGCAATCTTAGCGGCCTCTACTGAACCGAAACCCCCCGGACAAATTACGCTAACTGGCCCCCCGATGGAGGAAGCCGCCCCGACCATTTGTGCAGTCACGGGGTGCAAAGAGTCATTGCTAACTTCAGAAATTATCGTTATATCCATTATCATACCCCTAAATTACGTTAGCCTCGTCCCTCAACTTGCTCACGACTATCTCAATTGAACCAGCTCCCTCGAACTTCTGTCCCGGGGGCTTCTCCGGAGGAGAAACGTGCGATTTTAGGGATGTCTTAGGGCTACCGATTTCTATCCCCAGTTCTTCTATCCCGATGCTTTCTATTGGTTTCTTCTTCGCCATCATTATTCCTCTGACGTTAGGTCTCCTCAACTCAACTTCGCCTTTATCGAATGTGAATACGCAAGGGCCGCCGACCTCGATTTTTTCCAGTCCAGTGTTCCCAAGCCTAGTCGCAGAGATTTTACTACCATCCATGGAAATCTCTGTCACAGAGCCTACGCATGAGTATCCAAGCAGGCTAGCTACTCCTGGGCCGGTAGAACCGCTGTTAGTATCAGCAGCTTGTTTTCCGCAAAGGACGATATCGCACCCAGATCTTTGGATTGCAGAGGATAAGATCGACTGTAGAGTGCAACTGTCCATGAAATCCGCATCGGTCAGAATGTGAATCAGCCTATCCGCACCAACTGATGCCGCTTCAGTAAGGCATTTCGAGGCTCTTTGGGGGCCACAAGTTATCGCTACCAACTCATCCACACCTGATTCTTTCAGCGCTATCGCGCTTTCCAGTGCGTACTCATCATAGGGGCTAATCGACCACTTGGTAATGGCGGACTCATCAACTCTGGAGCCCGATACGCTGATTTTTGCGGTGGTGTCCGGGACTTGCTTGAGAAGAACAGCAACTCCCATCTGATTACCTAACACAAGGGGCAGGTTCGGGACCTTTCAATATTGGTACGCATACTCTAGAAATTCACGGCTCCCTGGTGAATGACTGAATTCCAGTAATGTGCCTTCCCAGGATTAGGTTGTGGATATCATGAGTCCCCTCATAGGTCTTTACAGATTCTAAGTTCGCCATGTGTCTCATGACGGGGTATTCATCGAGAATCCCATTCGCTCCATGTATGTCTCTGGACATTCTGGCTATCTCAAGCGCCATATCTACATTGTTCATCTTTGCAAGGGAAATCTGCTCCGGAATCCAAGTCCCATCGTCCTTTTTCTTCCCGAGGTGATATGCAAGCAATTGTCCCTTGGTTATCTCTCTCAACATCCAAGACAACTTGTTCTGGACTAATTGGAATGACGCAATTGGATGCCCGAATTGAATCCTGCTCAATGCATACTCCTTAGCCGAATTGAAACATGACTGAGCGGCCCCCACTGCACCCCAAGAGATCCCGAATCTGGCATTATTTAGACAGCTAAACGGTCCTCTCAGGCCCTTTACATCTGGTAAAATCCTGTCCTTGGGTATTTTGCAATCTTGGAACACCAACTCACTAGTGATGCTGGCCTTTAGAGAATGCTTCCCCTTCATTTCCGGGGCAGTGAAGCCCTCATCCCCCTTTTCTACGATGAATCCCCTGATTACACCGTCAAGCTTGGCCCAGACGACCGCCAAGTCGGCAATAGTTCCGTTTGTAATCCACATCTTGGCGCCGTTGAGTAGGAAGTAATCGCCTTTGTCCTCTGCCTTAGTTATCATATCACCTGGATTTGAGCCATAGTCTGGCTCTGTCAGGCCGAAGCACCCAACCAACTCTCCACTTGCCATTCTTGGCAAGTATTTCTCCTTCTGTTCTTCGCTACCGAAGTCCCAGATCGGGTACATCACAAGAGACCCTTGGACGCTTGCGAATGAACGTACGCCGCTATCCCCCCTTTCCAACTCCTGGCAAATCAAGCCATAAGCAGTGTATGATAGTCCCGGACACCCATACCCCTTCAATGGGGCCCCGAGGATTCCCATTTCTCCTATATCAGCCCTCCATTCGTCAGGAAAAACACCTTCTCGGCAAGCATCCTCGATGTTTGGCAGGATTCTTTCCTCCACCCAGTCCCGCACAACATCCCTGATCATTCTCTCTTCATCAGTCAGTAGTGAATCGATATCGTAGAAGTCCAACGCCTCGTATGCCATGTTATTGAACCGTCGCAAACAAGTTTGCAAATGAATCTATGCTCGTCGTTTTTTCCTTGTCCGACGCCTTTCCTTTCTCAACAAATCTTTGTGTTCTTCCTCGCTACCGATTCTTTTCGTCAACCAAAGGCTCAGTTTCGGTGAGGAACTTGCCACTAAAGATGCCACCAGCAGTGCCGCCCCTCCAAGGATGACTATGCCAATCCAAATTTCTAACATCGAATTGTCCTTGTTCTGATTAATGGGTCCAAAGGAGACTAACGTCCCCCTATCGGTGATCAGCCACCCTTCGAATAATCCTGACCCCCATGTGCCTACGATTCTCTGATCCGAGATTCCAACGTCAAATCCCACAGCGTCGATGTTATCCAACCAATGGAAGGACCTCCCAGCTTCTTTGTCGTGCTCAATTAAACCGAATGGAGCTAATGAAATAAGGGAAATTCCGTCAGATTGTGCTTCTATCCCTGTCATTGCCCCTACAAAACCTTGGAGTTGGACTATGTCGTTGTCAAAAACTCTGGTTTCCGAGGGCTCTGAAACGACTACAACAACGCTTGCAATGGTCAAGTCGCTAGAAATTGCGACGCACTCTGGAACTTCGGAAGAGTGGCAGACAATATCCACCCATGGAGTTCCGAAACCTCCTATCCAGTGCAACCCATGTTCCTGGTCAATAATCCCTATTCCTCCTAAAGTTGAGGTTATCGCGCAGATATTGTATCCCCTAAGACAAGAGATGCCCGAAATCACCCTATCTCCTCGATTTTCCAGAACTATCGCCTCTATTCCCCCGTCAGAGGTACCTCTAAACCTCCAAATCCATCCGTCCTCCCCCCCAATGTAGGCCCAACTTCCGTCCCCGTTCCAGGATACAGAAGTTAGCAGGGTATCCCCAAAGGTGGAAGGGCCACCGGCCTGCTCGATAGTGGAATTTGCTAAGGTCATTCTCAAGACATTCCCCCCTTCCCCAACCATGATAGCCGTTTCCCCCCCTGGGTGGAATGAAGAGTCCAGAAGAGAATAATCACCATTCCATTCGATATGTGAATTGTTCTCAGGAGCATTGGAGTCGATAAGGAAAATGCCCGAGTTTGCACCATGAGCCAGGATTAACTCTTGGTTGTTAGAAATAGAAATCCCTTCAATTCCCATATCGCCCTCTCCAACACTGATTGTATTGCCTAACTCCACCGTCGATTGTGCTAGTGATGTTTGTGCAAGAAGGATGACGGATAATCCGACTAAAGCCCTAGCAGCATCTCTCTGCATATGTCTCCGAAAGGTGGCGACCGTTTAGGCATTATACTGACTTTTGGACATAAGTGGTCGGCAGTATTGAAGTGACAATGTCCTTTCCACAGGGCATGGAGCGATTCGACGTTCGAAGAGGAATTATCAAAGAAGTAGGAGAAAATGGTGGGCTTTCAGAACTCGCGAAAGAGTTCTTTGAACATGTAGAAAAGACTTCTGAAGAGTCTTTCGCGGGTTCCCACGGGGTCATGACCTCTATAGCCGGAAAATTTGAGAATGGCGCTTTGATCGTTGATGTGACCAACGTCGCTCCGGATTTCGATAACCCAGAATCGATGAAAATGGCGATGGAGGACCGGAAGCGATGGACTACTTTCCTAGACAAAGCTACGGGGTACAATTCCAAACAGAGGGGGGACAAGGCGAAGGAATGGGCGAAGAAGGCTGCAAAGGCCAAATCAGCCGTTTCTTCGGCGCGACATTTCATGGAGATGTCTGATAGTCTTCCTACTGACAAGATAGAGAAAGCGGAATCGTTGATCGAGGAGATTGAGTCTCTACTGAAAGAAAATGAGAATACCAAGGCAAAGGGTAGAGCAGATAAGTTGAACAAAATCTTCGATTAGGTGGGAAAATGGTCGAAGAAGGGACTCTTCAGGAGTTATCCGACGAATCCAGAGCTCGTATTGATAGGATGTTCTACGGGTGCCAGGAGATTATTGGCGTGGAACACCTTGAATCCATATTTCGAGGTGCTGATAGTCATTCTGGGGACAATCAAATATCCGCCTACATAGGCTTGGAACCTAGTGGGAAGGCCCATCTTGGCTGGATTATACTAGGAGATACCATCAGGAATTTGTTAGATGAGGGAGTCAATGTCATCATACTTTTGGCAGATTGGCACGCTTGGGTTAATGACAAGTTCGGAAGGGACATGGGCAAGATTTCCATAGCCGCAGAATACATGTCCGAGATGTTCAGGGCAATTTTAGATAATCCCGGAGAGGGAGCCGGACCGGGCGAAATCCAATTCTTCCGCGCATCCGATGTCATGGACTCCGGGAAGTACTGGGAGAGAGTACTGAGATGCTCTAAGAACATGAGCCTCTCAAGGGTGAGGAGAACATTCAGCATCATGGGGAGGGACGAGGACTCTTCCGACCACGACTTGTCTGCATTCTACTATCCAGCCCTGCAGGCTGCGGATATTTTCGAACTTGAGGTGGACATAGCTTTCGGGGGCATGGACCAGAGAAAGGCTCACATGTACATGCGCGAAGTTGCGGAGAAGAACCAATGGATTAAACCGACATGCATCCATACTCCCATGCTCTCGGGGCTGAAGGGGCCAGGAGGTAGGATGGACTCATTTGATCATAAAATGTCCAAGTCAGATCCCGGAAATGCGATTCTTTTAGATGACGACCCAAAATCAATTAGAACCAAGATTAAGAAATCTTTCCTAGAGGTGGGAAACGCCAAATCCCCAATATTCGAGATTTCTCGACATGTGATAATTCCCAAACTCGGAAAAATATTAGTTTCCCCAGACCCCAAGTACGGCCAACCATCTGAATGGACCGATCAACAGCAATTTGTAGATGCAGTATCTAACGGCCAAATTCACCCACTTGATGCCAAAATGGCAGTAGCCGATGCCCTATCAGAGGTCCTTGAGCCCATCTCCCAGCATTTCTTGGACAAGCCCGAGCTACTCGAGGCAATAAACAGAATTTCCGGTGAATCATAGGATCACATTTAATCGATGCCGGAGAGATTGGCTCCATAGGAATCATAATGTAGGCGTATTCCGCGTGTCCTTGGTAGTATGTCAGTCGTTGGCATTGATGACATTGCACTCCACTTCCCAAGACTATATTTCGCAATGCAAGATTTTGCAGAGTTCAGAGGGGCAGACTACGGCAAACTAAGCAAAGGCCTCGGACTAGAAGCTATGGCGATACCAGATGTGCACGAAGACACTGCGACAATGGGTGCAAATGCTGTTTCCAGACTTATTGACAGAAATTCCCTAGACCCTTCTTCGATAGGTAGGATCTATCTAGGCACCGAATCGGCTCTGGACGGAGCCAAGCCAACCGCCACTTACATTATGGACATGCTCGAGCAGCGCTATTCGGAGAAATTCGGTGAGAACTCCTTCAGGAATTGCGACGTAGTCGATATGACATTCGCCTGCATTGGTGCAGTGGATGCGATGCACAATACCCTTGATTGGGTTGCTAGGGGGGGAATGGAAAGGAATAGGATAGGCATAGTGGTCTTCGCTGACAACGCGAAATATGATCTCGGATCCTCCGGAGAGTACACCCAGGGAGCAGGCGGGGGGGGCTATACTAATCCGCCATAATCCGAGATTGCTTGCAATTCCCGATATCTGGGGCGTTTCCACGATGCCAGTTCATGACTTCTTCAAGCCGAGGAGAGAGGTCGAAACGCGCACTGTAGTCGAGAATGTTCTGGAATTGGCAGAGGAATCCGGTGCCAGGTTCACATCCAACCTAGCGGAGAAGATACTCAAAT
>CACGHY010000017.1 GCA_902573085.1 uncultured Candidatus Poseidoniales archaeon | reverse complement strand
TCGCTGTCATCGCCCATGCATCCGGTGATGGTTACAGAGCACAGAAGCAATGCAATCAATATGGCATATTTCTCCTTCATATTTTCCGAAGAGACCTATGGGGCTTGAAACTTGACCCGGAACCGGTGCCAGCGGATCCCTCGTTTATCTCGGCGAAAAAATCTGAAAAATACTGTCACTTTTTTTGCAATTTACTTATGGACAAGTACGGTAAAAAAAGTGATAAATATGGTTTTTCGCAGTGTCTCTATGGATGCAGCAATGCTTGTTCACATGAAGGAAGGAAAGACCTACGAGGAGTGGGAAGGGATGATGTTGAGTTTTTACGACAATAAGAAGGAAGTGGAAGAAGGAAAGATAGTGTACGGCAAGGTCAACGACCAAACAGCTATGATTTTTCGATTCGACTTCGATCCGGACGAGATGGCTAAGAGGCTCGAAGATCTAGAGGTAATGGAGAAGGTCAATGCAGTGGTGGAGAAGAGAGAAATGTTCTCAATTTCGCCAATTCAACGACCTTAGTCACCTCGCTGCAAAGAGATTGGACCTAAACCCGGAAACGTCAATTGCATCTCTATGAAAACCAAGGGTGTTTACCAAAGTGGTCCCGGGGGACCCTCCCCCCCTCTTCAAGGTGGTAGCGAAAACCAGAAACGACCGATTTCAGGTATGCCTCTAGTCTTGGTTTGACCCATATTGCATGGGGGACGAACGCCAGTATTCTGGGCAGCCTGTCCAGTATGTACGGGTATACGGTGATGGTGAGCCTGGACCTGCCATCCTCTAGAGGTGTTATCTCCCACTCCACGTAGGACTGCGACCCTTTCTCCTCGCCTATCAAGAGAGTGTACCCCACTCCCTCCTCCCAGGTCTTGAACTTCCTGACGAAGTTCAAACCACTCAGGTAGACTAGCCGGTCCGTGCGATCCCCGTCCTCCCAGCTGATGACCTCGTTCGACTCGCAGAAGGGGTGGGAGTCGTTGAGGTTTCCAGGATCGCTGATCGCCTCCCATAGCTTATCGGACGATACATCGAAGTCAGCCGAGTTGGAGACAGGCAGCCTCCTGAGCATGCGCTTAATTTCCACATATGCAAGAGGTGAAAACCGGTCTTGAATCTATGTTCTATTTGCCACTTATGTTTCTTGCTCGACTTCCTTCGAATACTGGCTGATGAAGTCCCAGACTATGTGACTGGACATTACCAGGCCCTGAGTGCCGATGAACGTGCTCCCGATGAGGGTGTCGTCCTCGAAGTCGTTCGCGTACGGGTTGTGCTGAGCCGCGTAGATAGTCATAAGACGCACCGATGCATCATTCTCGCAGCCGTCGTATCCCTGAATCGTGTAGAGAGCGTTTAGCTCGTAGGTTTCCAGCGGACCCGAGCAGTTGTTGTGGCTCCCCCACTCGACCATGTTCTCTATGGCGCCCGTGTCGTATGCCTCGGGGTTTGTCCAGAGCTCCTCGTTGAAAGGGACGCTGAGGACGGTGGACTCGTATAGGACAACGTTGTCCAGGAACCCGTGGACCTCCATCACCGGGATGGGGGAGTAGCCACTCACCGGCTCCGTGACCAGGTAGAACGCCATGCACCCCACCGCCGCGAAGATATGGCTGGACTCCATCGCCAGCCTCTGTGACATCGAGCAACCGTTCGACCACCCGGAGGCGTAGACCCTTTCGGGGTCGACGTTGTAAATCCCCAGAGAGATCTCCACGACCCTCTCGATGAATCCGACGTCGTCTATCTTGTCGCGGGTGGAGTGCGCGCAACACCACCCCGAGTTCCAGGCCTGGTTCTCCTCAAGGTCCCACTGCATGTTGTAGCCCGCGACCCCGTCAGGGTAGACCACTATCGCCCCCTCCTCGTCGGCTATCTCGTCGAAGGAGGAGAGCTTCCTGTGCTCGATCGAATTCGAGGCGTAACCATGCATGTCGATGATGAGGGGCACGGGCACGTCTGGGTCGAGGTCGTCGGGAATGTGGACCTGCCAGCACCTGGTCAGATTGTCGTGGTCGATGCAGTTGTATATCCCGTCCTGAGTGTACGGTGGAGAATCATCGACGACCAACCCGTCCTCGTTCCCCGATGCACCCTTGCCCTCCGTGAGGCAGCCTGACAGGCTTGCCGAGAGAAACAGCACCGCCACCAATGCCCGGATATCCATGCGGCTGGAGGCCCGTCCCCTCCAAAAATCCATTGTGGGCAGAGTTGAAGACGGACAGTTCTAGCGGGGCATGTGTCAGATGCGCGTCACCCACTATCGCGCCTGCTCAATCAGATGAGGGACCAGAGGGCAGCCATCATCCTTGCATCGATCTGCTCGGTCCTGAACAAGATTTGGGACCTAGCGCCCCCGGTGCTGATAGGGATGGCCATCGACGTGGTCCACCAGCAGGAGGAGTCCTTCCTGGCGGACTACGGGTACACGGACCCGTGGGTTCAGCTCCAGGTCCTGGCCGGGATCACAGTTGCCATCTGGGTCCTCGAATCGTTGTTCCAGTACTTCTACGGGGTACTGTGGAGGAACCTGGCGCAGACCGCCCAGCACGAACTCAGGATGGATGCTTACAGGCACATCCAGGACCTCGAGATGCAGTGGTTCTCAGAGCAGAGCACCGGCGGATTGATGGCAATAATGAACGACGACGTGAACCAGCTCGAGAGGTTCCTCGACCACGGGGCAAACGACCTCCTGCAAGTAGGGACCACCGTGATAGTGGTCAGCGGCATAATGTTCTATCTCGCACCAGAGGTCGCGCTCCTAGCAATCATCCCCGTCCCGGTGATAGTCGGCGGGTCCTTCCTCTACCAGAGGAGGATAGGCGTCAGGTACTCTGAGGTGCGAAAGGAGGTAGCAGAGCTGAACGCCATCCTGAACAACAACCTCCAGGGCATAACCACGATCAAATCGTTCACAGCCGAGGAAAGGGAGGCCAAGAGGGTCAGCGACGCTTCCCAGTCCTACAGGGACGCCAACAGATCTGCCATCAGGCTATCCGCATCCTTCGTTCCACTGATCAGGATGGCCATCCTATTCGCGTTCACAGCCAACCTTTTGGTTGGGGGGAAGTACGCCCTCGAGGGCAAGATAGGCCTCGGCGAGTACTCAGTAATCGTGTTCATCACTCAGAGGCTGCTATGGCCGCTCACCAGGCTGGGCGAGACCTTCGACCTTTACCAGAGGGCCCTCGCATCCACCACCAGGGTGTTGGACCTGCTCGACACGGAGGTCGGTGTGGTCGAGGGCGACACCAGCATCGAGGAAGTCGAGGGGGACATCAGGTTCGAGGACATCCGTTTCACGTACCCGGGAAGGGAGGACGTCCTCAGGGGCATAGACCTAGAGGTCCCTGCCGGGAAGACAGTCGGGTTGGTTGGAGCCACGGGTTCAGGCAAGACAACCTTGGTGAGGCTCCTTCTGAGGTTCCACGACCCCCTGGAGGGCAAGGTGTCGCTGGATGGGCATGACGTCAGGACCCTCAAACTGGACTCACTGAGGGGCTCCATCTCCCTAGTCAGCCAGACTACCACCCTGTTCCCGGGGACAGTGAGGGACAACGTGCTCTACGGTAGGCCCGATGCATCGGAGGAGGAGATGGTCGAGGCGGCACGCATTGCAGAGGCAACAGGATTCATCGACGACCTTCCCGAGGGTTGGGACACCAACATCGGAGAGGACGGGCATCGGCTCTCGGGAGGCCAGCGGCAGAGGATAGCCATCGCACGCGCGGTCCTGAAAAACGCTCCCGTCCTTGTACTTGATGAGGCTACAAGCAACGTCGACAACGAGACAGAGGCAGCGCTTCAGAGGTCGATAGAAAGGATATCCCGCGATAGGACCACCTTGATCATCGCTCACAGGCTCTCCACCATCAGGAGCGCCGACGCCATAGCAGTGATGGAGAAGGGCCAGATAACGGAGATGGGCAGCCATGACGAACTCGTCTCCCAAGAAGGCCTGTATGCGAGGCTCTGGTCAGTCCAGACGGGGGAGGCATCAGAATGACGGGGGATCGCAACATACCCAGGCTGAACAACCTAGCGGAGTCGCTTGGTATGGAGATCACTGACTTCAGCGAGGGCTCCTGCGTGGTTGAACTGACCGTCGGCGAGAAGCATCTGAACATGGGGGGAATGGCACATGGCGGAGTACATGCCACGCTCCTGGACACGGCTATGGGCGGCACGCTCGTATCATTGATTTCCAAGGAGGAGTGGTGCGCCACAGCACAACTAGACATATCCTACCTGAACACTGTAGATAATGGGGACCACCTGATTGCGACAGCAGAGGTCGTCAGGAGGGGCCGTAACCTCGCGCACATCGAGGGCAGGCTCGTCAGGGGGGACGGCAAAATAGCGGCCACAGCCAAGGGAACATGGGCCATCTGGGACAAGAGGCCTAAGAGCAGAGGCGGTTGATTCAGGTCATGCAGGGGTCATGTTCAAGAGGGGGTTTCTCCTCAACAGGTCATGGCACGAAGAGACTCTCTCATGTGGTTCATGATGGGAATAGCCCAACTTCTGATTGGCAATGCCCTATTGGCAGACGAGGGCACCTCCGATTGGATTGCATACATGATTCAAGGGACAGGAGGGGGAACCATGGCACTCGGGATCTACTTCCTTTTGTTCCTAGCTAGGAACGAATCAGAGTTCACGGAAATGTACAGCAAGGCTGAGAAGACCATCCTAACCACCGATCCCGCCACCGGGAGGAAGAAGATCGTGGACAACTCCTCCAAGCCCGTGAAAGCAGCATGGTATTCCATTCCCGTCGTTATTACGATCTTCGGAATGTTCCAATGGCTGGCAACACTTTAGTTAGCGGCAATCTGGGTTGAGTGACATGCCTCCAGAGGACAAGGAAAACATCGTGGACAAGGCCATCGGAAACCCTGCCTTCGACCAACTCTTCGGATACCACATCTTCTTTAGAAGAGCTGCGATACCCGTCATTCTCTTCCTGATTGGGCTGTTTACCTACTCGGTCGTGGACTCCCTCACCAACATGAGCGCCGATACCATACTCACCATCTCATTCGTTGTTGTGGGGCTCTCACTCGGGCCAATACTAAACCTAGAGCGCTACATGGGACTCTTGCTCTCCAAGAAATAATACCCAGAGGGGCATTTCCGCCGAATAAGTCAAAACTCAGTTATCACACGGTATAGCAATGGTCGAGTTCAGTTTGTTCGAGTTGGTAGGGCTTGGAGATGTCACGGGCATTGACATGCTATTCGCGGCAAGCGCCTTGGTTGGGGGGATTCTGTTCACTCTGTACTTCTTCCTACTCATGATAGGCGGAATTGCCACTGACATATTCGACGGGCTATTCGGAATAGACGTCGACATGGGTGCGGATGCATCGTTCAAGGCTCTCACATTCCAGGGCATCATGGCATTCCTGATGTTCTTCGGTCTGGCCGGACTCTACGTCACCAAGTCTGGGGGCGGGCCTTCTCCTGCCATTCTCGCCGGCGGCGCAGCCGGCGGCCTTTCGATGTACGCAACCGGGAAACTGTTCGAGCTATTCGTCAACCTCCAGCAGGACGGTACCATGGAACTTTCCGAGGCAATAGGGGCCAAGGGGCAAGTCTACCTGAGGATTGGAGACGATGGTGTCGGACAGGTCACCGTGGAGGTAAACGAGGCGCAGAGGACCTTCAACGCGAAGTCCGAGGACGGAACAGGCATTGCCACGGGTGACTTCATCGAGGTAGTCGACACAATTGGAGAGGTCCTAGTGGTAAAAAGGATCTAAGTCCGAAAAATAGACTTCATGATTTCGACCGCATAAGCGGGCCGGGTAAGCATTCATAGGTGACTGCATTCTCTTATGGAACGAGTTGAGCCAATGGCAGACGCGAATGAGATACTAGGAATAATGATTTTTGCAGTCGTATTGATTCTCGTAGCCGCTGTGATGTTTTTCGCACAGCGCTACAAGAGATGCCCACCGGATCAGATAATGGTCATCTACGGTAGGACGGAGAGGACCGCAGACGGACGCCCGAAACCATCCAAGACCCTCCATGGAGGCGCTTCATTGGTATGGCCTCTTATCCAGGACTACGCATACATCTCGCTCAAGCCAATGACCATCAACATCGACCTGAGGGGGGCCCTTTCCCTGCAGAACATCAGGATCAACGTTCCAAGCACATTCACCATAGGTGTCTCGACGGAGCCTTCGATAATGGCTAACGCAGCCGAGCGTCTCCTCGGATTCAGGGTAGAGGACATAGAGGAGATGGCCAAGGAGATAATCTTCGGGCAGCTACGTCTCACAGTTGCCACTCTGACAATCGAGCAGATCAACCAGGACAGGGACTCCTTCCTAGAGCTGATTCAGAAGAACGTCGGGCAGGAGATGAGGAAGGTCGGACTTTACCTGATCAACGTTAACATAGCCGACATAACAGACGAGTCCGACTACATCGAGAGCATCGGTAAGAAGGCCGCATCCACTGCAGTCGAGCAGGCTAGGGTCGATGTCGCCAACGCACAGAGGGATGGAGCCATCGGGCAGGCAGAGGCCGACCGAACCAGGGAGATTCAGGTAGCCCAGAACAACGCGGAGGCAGAGAAGGGAAGGAAGGCCGCGCAGGCAGACCAGCGTGTTTACGTCGAACAGCAGGAAGCAATGGCAGTCGGCGGTGAGAACGCTGCTCAAGCAGAGATCGCCAGGGCAAACGCCGACCTCGCTGAGGCAGAGGCATCGGCCAAGCAGAGAGCCGATGTGGCCACGGCTCAAGCCGAGGCCGAGATTGCTAAGGCGAAATACGACGAGGAAGAACAATCTCTCAGAGCTAGCGAGATCGCCAGGGAAACCGTCGCCAAACAGCAGGTAGAGATAGCAGCTGAGGCCGAGGCAGAGAGGCAGAGGAGGATCGCCCGCGGTGAGGCAGATGCCATCCTCGCGAAGTACGAGGCAGAGGCCGAGGGTGTCCAGAAGGTTCTGGAAGCAAAGGCCCAGGGGTACAGCAACCTGGTCTCAAGCGCGTCAGGAGATCCGAAGGCCGCGGCAACCCTACTCATGGTGGAGAAGATAGAGGCCATGGTATCGGCTCAGACCGAGGCAATCCGCAACCTGAAGATAGACAAGATCACAGTATGGGACAGCGGAAACGACAAAGACGGAAACTCTGCAACTAGCAACTTCGTCAGCAGCCTAGTACAGAGCCTACCTCCGATACACGACGTCGCAAAGATGTCGGGCGTTGAACTACCAGACTACCTTGGCTCGATGACGGAAGAGTCAGACGAGTCCTGAACGAAGGAAGTAGTCAGATGACCGAGGGAGCGGTTGTCGTAGGTGGGGCGAGGACGCCCTTCTGCGAGTGGCTAGGCGGCAAGAGAGGGGACGGAGGTCCCGGTGGAAGGCTGGCATCCGTTTCAGCAGAGCAACTCGGAACAGTAGCGATCAAGGGTGCCATGGAGAAGACCGGAACAGACCCAACCAGTGTGGAACACGTGGTGATGGGTCATGCCCTGCAGACCTCCGGGCAAGCAATCTTCGGAGCCAGGCACGCAGGTCTCAGATCGGGGATCCCCGAGGAAGTCCCGATGCTCACACTGAACAGGCTTTGCGGAAGTGGAGCCCAGTCAATCATCAGCGCAACCCAGATGATAATGCTCGGGGAGGCCGATGTAGTGGTGGCCGGTGGAATGGAGAACCTAAGCCAGGCACCGCATGTCCTGAGGGGCATGAGAGACACGTACAAGCTCGGCAGGCCTCCCACGGCAGGGGAGGAGCTAGCACAGGACATGGAGGACTACCTGTTCACCAACCTCGTGGACGGGGTAAGTGGCATGTTCATGGCGCAAACCAGCGATGAGCTATGCAGAAGGAAGGGCGTGGAACGCGAGCAAGCAGATGAGTACGCGGCAATGAGCCATCAGAGGACAGAGGCCAGCATCTCATCGGGAGCCTGGGAAAAAGAGGTCGTGCCGGTCGACACCCCAGACGGCACTTTCGATCACACTCATGAGGACCACGTGGTTATTGGGACCACAATTGAGACTCTATCTGGCCTCAGAACTCACTTCGGCCCGCAGTCTCTGGTCACAGCAGGAAATGCATCCGGGGTCGTGGACGGTGCCGCCGCAGTGGTAGTCAAGTCAGCCTCCAGAGCCGAGGCTGACGGGGACGAGCCCCTTTCGAGAATCGTATCTTGGGGAGTGGTGGGCCTGGAACCGAGCATAATGGCCTACGGGCCGGTGCCATCCAGCCTAAAGGCGATAGAGAAGGCAGGTCTCACTGTTTCCGACATCGACCTCTGGGAGATAAACGAGGCCTTCGCAGGACAGGCAGTGGCTTGCATCAAGGATCTCGGGATATCGTATGACATCGTCAATGTCAATGGCGGTGCCGTGGGCATCGGCCATCCGCTTGCGGCGACCGGTACCAGATTAGTTCTCACGCTATCCCACCAACTCAAAGAAACGGGTTCAAGGTACGGAGTGGCAACAGCTTGCATTGGCGGTGGACAAGGAATCGCAGTCGTGATCGAGTCTGTCTAAGGGCGGTAAGTCGCTGTCCGGAGAGGTTATGAAAAATAACCTCTTGAATGTATCATGTCGACTGTCGCAGGTGGGGGCCATGCGAACAGGAAACGCAGCCTAGCGAAGACATTCCTCTGGAGGGGAATCGCAACTACAGATACAATACTCATCTCCTATTTAATTACTAATAGCTGGACAAAAGGTCTAGCGATCGGCATTACCGAGGTGTTCACGAAGATGCTACTCTACTATCTCCATGAGAGAGCATGGAGCGCATCTGAATGGGGCCTAGGAGAAGTCGATGGGAGAGAGGACAAATTGCCAGGGGAAGGCCATGCAAACAAAAAGCGTAGCGTAACAAAGACATTCACCTGGCGGGGAATCGCAACTACAGATACAATACTCATCTCCAAGTGGGTCACAGGTAGTTGGTTTGCGGGCCTTTCAATCGGAATCATCGAAGTCTTCACTAAGATGATCCTCTACTACTTCCACGAGAGGGCATGGAGTAAATCGGACTGGGGCTTGGATGATCCCGACGCCCCAGACTTCAGTCCAGCGCACTGAGAATCGAACCATTCGGCAGCCTACTCGGCGAAATATCAAACCTATGCTAATTGTAGTTTGACGGTCAGCCAATACCGTGCATGTTATTTGCTCGTTGATTAGACCGACTTCCTATGGCGATGGGAATGTACACTAGAGAACGGGTCCTTGCGAAGACATTCGCTTGGAGAATAATTGCAACTTTGACCGGCGCGGCGGTTGCAGGACTCCTTACAGGAGAGATAGAGACGGCGGGATGGTTCATCGTAATCGAGTTCCCGTTGAAGATGGGGTTCTACTACTTCCATGAGAGGGCGTGGGAAGCCGTCGAGTGGGGCGTTGCAGAAGAGACTCCCGCAGTGTGAGATTAAGCCCATCTCCCTCGATGGATCTCGAATAGTCCTTTCAGAGGAACAAGTATATCGAAATTAGGCTGAAAAATACCATCGCTGCCGATGAGATAGCCCCGATTGCGAAGATTTTCCTACCTTCATTCCCAACTCCTTGGATAGAGAGGAAAAATCCGATGGAAGCCATTATTGGTGCCAAGCTAATTTTAGCGAGAATAGCCAATTTATCGGAATAATCTTCTGGTATCAACCAAGTTGCTAAAACCGCGGCCAATATGAATCCAGGTAAGAAGTACGGGATTTTAGATAGTTGATTTTCCAACCGATTCCCTTTATCCGAAGTGCCCCCGATTATTGCGCACAACGGAATCACTATGACAAGCAAAGCAACCCTGGAGAGTTTAATCGTAGTAGCCATGATCGTCCCTTCCTCTCCAATGGCTTCTCCAGCAGTAATCGCTTGTGGGACCGCATGAATTGTCGACCCTGCCCAGATGCCTGCACTCGCCTCTTCTAAGCCGAGTATTGCGGAGAATATCGGTATCGAGATGAACGTCACAACTCCGAGGATGTTTATCGTTGCGAGAATAATGGCAAGGACGTCCTGCCTTATTCTCAGGGGGGAGGAAACGGCGACAACGGCGCTATTGCCGCATATTGCGCCTCCACAACCAATTGCCAACGATGACTCGGTTGTCATGCCGAGCGCTCTCCCGATGAAAACACTAGAAACAATGCAAAAGAAAGCAGATGCAATCCCAATCATTAGGCCTATTCTGCCCGCTGCGTCACCGAAGAGCAAGGTCAGATCAAGTCCAAAACCCAGGCAAATTATTGTAATTGGAAGTATCCTTTTTACAACCCAATCACCACCTGGCTTTACCCCAGTAGTCAATTGTGCACAGATTCCTCCGAAAATAAACGCCAATGTCCCCGATCCGAGACTGAATAAATCACTAGATCGTAGCCAATCATCTAGCAAATATGCAATCGCCCCTAAGATAATCGACAGGGTAATTCCTCGATTTAAACCCCTCCTCTGTAGGGAAATTTTTCCAGTCTCTCCCATATTCCTGCCTCAGTCAACTAATTAGCATGCCAAGAATTGACGCTCCCGCTAGCCAAGCGCCGACCATCGAGCCAACATTGCCAAGTGCAGTTACCAGCAGCACCTTGCCCACTCTGTTTTTCCAGAACAGCGAGGTCTCGTCTAGCTTGAGGAAGTCTTGTGCGTCCTTTCCCGTGGGGGAGGCCACCTTCAGCTGGGTGTAGCCAGCGAACCAGCCCGCTGCCAGGGTCGGATTAAGCGAGGTGATTGGCGAGGCTACCGCGCCGACCAGTATGGAGAGCGGGTGCCCTCTTGCAATGAGAACCCCCAGACCAGCTAGTAGGGCATTGAGGACGAGCCATGTTTGCGCAGTCCGCTTGAGCTCTTCCATTTCGCCGTTGTATGCCATCCATCCCACAGTCCCCAGGAGGAAGACCGGTATGGCTGCCACCAGTGCGATTGGCCAAACAGACTTGGGCGGCTCCTCAGATAGCTCCGCTAGCCTCGAGGTTGTCTCTATTGCAGGCTCACCGAGGTTTTGGACCACTCCGCTGAGATGTCCCGCTCCAATTACTGCCAGCACCTTCCCCTTTCCTCGAATCTGCTGTATCCTGCCCGCCAAGAATGAATCCCTCTCGTCGATGAGAACCTCGCCGGCTCTGGGGGCGATCTCCCTTGCCTCCTCCATCATGCTGCTTAGGAGATCAGAGTCTCCTAGGACCTCGTCTATGGAGACCTCTTCATCGTCTTCCTCCCAAAGTAGTGCATTGAGTATCCTCCACTTCTCAAGGATGCCCATCTTCCTCCAGGCTCTTCTTAGCGTGATTACTACGTCCCTGTCGATCATCTCCACTTGTATGTCGGACTCCTCAGCAGCGTTAACCGCGGCTAGGAGCTCCGCTCCGGGCCTTTCCCCGGATGAAATCCCCATCCTTCTTTGCTGGGCGGCTAGAGCTGACTGTAGGAGGATCATTGCTGACCTACCCTCCTTGATAATTTTCAGGAGGTCCTCTGAGTCTAGTGACTCGGGCTCGGTCAGTGCAGACATTCTGGAAGGGCACAGCTCTACTGCAACCAGGTCAGGCTCCCATTCTTCTATTTGACTTCGAACCAGTTCAACGGACTCGCTACTGACATGTGCGGTCCCGAGGATCCTCAGACCGTCATCAATCTCGACGATATTGTTGACACTCATCGGATCACCGTACTGCCTTCATTGCCCGGAAGGAGTCCGAGTGATCAGCCACATCGTGAACCCGAATTATGTCCACCTCCTTCTCCGGCGAGATCGCAGCGACGCCTAAGGTCCCTGCTAATCTATCTTCACTGTCCTCCCTTCCCAGGAGGTCAAGGAACATGCTCTTTCTGCTTACTCCCCACATCAGGCTCATCCTTTCGTCTGGGACTATTGATCTGCCAGAAGATAGTAGGGCGATGTTGTGGTCAAGGGTCTTACCGAAACCAATTCCCGGATCAGCCACGATTTGACTCGGTTTCACTCCTTGATCCATGAGCGAATCAGCAACATAGGCGAGGTATTCCCTAACCTCTCCGACAACGTTGTCGTAGCTCGGGTCATCCTGCATGTTCTCCGGCATACCTTTCATGTGCATAATGCAAACGGGGCAATCATGCTCAGAAACGACACTCAGCATTCCCGAATCGCTCATTGCAGAGACGTCATTCACCATATCAGCCCCCGAATCAAGAGCCTCTTTTGCCACCTCTGACCTTCTGGTATCTATGGATATGCAGATATTGGGAAGTTGAGATCTGATCGCTTCTATTGCGGGTATAACTCTGGACAGCTCATCCTCGATGGTCACCGGACTGGCTCCAGGCCTAGTGGACTCCCCCCCTACATCGATCCAGTCCGCACCTTCGGACGCCATCCTCACGGCAGTTTCTGCCGCATGTTCGATGTTAGAGGATCTCGAACTAGCATGAAAAGAGTCTGGAGTTACGTTCACAATGCCCATGATGCGTGGAAAACCGTCTTCTCGGCGTTTTAGCATGGGTCGCCAGTCGGCCATATGTAGCCCGCAAACGACGATTGCTTTATGATGTGACGGAGGGGCAATCGGACGATGGCTCTGGGAGAGGATGCTTCTCTAGAGGCTCCTGAGCCTCAGCCCGCCGCAGAACCAGGAGAACCTCATGATCCTGAAACTCTATTCATTCTGGACTCCATAGTCCAGAGGCTGAAGCCCCGAGACGCCCACCATGTCAGGGACATGATAACAGAACGGGCTAGGACGTCGGGAGCTCTTTTCATATCAAGCGCGCTGTGGTGGTGGATAGCTATCAGCGAAGGATCAGACCAGGTGGACGACTCACTGATACCCAAGTCAACGCTGGGATCATTCGACTTCGGAACAGTCAGCCTGATTGTTCCTCTTCTGATAATTGTGGCTACCCTATTCACTGGGATAGGCAGGGAGAGGGGCAATGCCACAATGAACTTAATCGGAGGGGGACTAGGCGTTTTGGCAATATTCTACATAATCGAACCTGCAATGATGCACTTCGGAGAGCTAGAGGGAGATGCGTTGTTCGCAACCGGAAGGGTACTTGTCCTCGCTGTTATGGTTGGTTTCGCCTCTCACATGATGTTTGACGCACTACTCCTTCAATGGGTCAGAGCGAGTATGTTGAACATGGGAGTGGATGTTTTTCCCTCATCTGAAGCCGAATCCCTAGAGGGTCATGCTGATGAGTCACCTCCTTACGCATGAGGCATGGGTCGCGATGCCCCTCCTAGGCTATCCGTTCTTCGACTAGGTCATCGTCGAGACAGGGACAAGAGAATAACGTCCCATTTGGGACTGACAGCCAGGGCGTTCGGCGCAGACGAGATAGTCCTCTCCGGTGACAGAGATCCATCTGCACTTGAAACATGGGATTCTGTTACTGAAAGATTTGGGGGAAATTTCGAGAGCAGATACGAGGAAAGTCCACTTTCATGGCTCAGAACCACCTCCAAGTGCGGTGAAGCAACTATAGTTCATCTGACGATGTATGGCGAGGCCTGGAGGGATACAACCCCCTCAATCCCCACAGACAAGCCCGCTGTTGTTGTTGTAGGGGGGACAAAGGTCCCCTCGGAGGTATTCCATTTGTCGGATTACAACATATCCGTGGGAAACCAACCTCACTCTGAAGTAGCCGCTCTCGCCGTATTTCTGGATTCGTGGCTGGGCCCCCTAGATTCAAAATCCAAGTTTGAAGGAGCCCAGATTAAAGTTCTCCCGTCCGCTGGTGGGAAAATAGTAATCAACGAAGAAGAGTGAAATTGCACCGTCAAATTCTCAATATCTCTGTCAACCATTAAGAATCGTACTTGGGCAGCTTTGCTGATGTCGGAGAGTTCAGCGCACGGGGGCTTCTGTCCCGGGGCTGGAATTCGTGGCGTTGAACACCCTCCTACCTTCCCTGATGCCGCCGATTCACTACTCAACTCCCCTGGCCCAGAACAGCCTAGTGGTTCGAAGGGAATACTCCTGCTTGCCGATGGAACCCGTTTCGAAGGGACATTATTCGGCACAGAACAAATAGCAGAGGGGGAACTAGTATTCACAACTGGGATGTGCGGTTACCAGGAGAGCCTCACCGATCCATCTTTCGCCGGTCAGGTACTGACTTTCACTTACCCCCTTTTAGGAAACTATGGGGTCCATCCTGGTGTCTCAGAGTCCTCCTCAGTTCACCCTCGTGGCGTGGTATGCAAACAGCATATGGCTTTTCCCGATCATAGGAACTCCGTGGGGAGCGTACATGATCTGCTAGTTGCGAACAACATTCCCGGGATAGAAGGAATCGATACCAGAGCACTCACTCGAAGAGTCAGAGAGCATGGGACTCTGCTGTGTGTTTTCGGCCCAGCCGAAAGAGTCGATGAAATGGAGACCATTCTCAGAGAGATGGCCCCTCCAGATGCAGATGATTTGGTTGCCGAGGTAACATGCGATGAACCAAGACTACTGAATCCAGGAGCCACCGACGAAAAAGGGACAGCCCTCCCTCGTCTCGCCGCTATAGACTGCGGAGTAAAGCACAATATCCTAAGGGAACTGTGCCGAAGATTCGAGGTCGTCTGGTGTCCAGCTAGTATGACTCTGGAGGAGATGAACAGGGACTGGTCCCCCGACGCACTATTCGCCTCAAACGGACCTGGAGATCCGGCTCATCCGGGAGCTGCGACCGACGCCCGTAAGACTCTGGCAGCTGCGGTCCGCCAAGGCATGCCTGTGATGGGGATTTGTCTGGGTCATCAATTGATGGGACTGGCTGCCGGTCTGAGGACTTACAAGCTGCGATATGGGCACCGTGGATCTAATCAACCTGTCATGGACCTAGAAACCCGAAGGGTCCACATCACTAGCCAGAACCATGGATTCGCTGTAGAGGACCCAATACAAGGAATGCTAGCACCACATCCTAGCGGTGCATGCTCAGAGGTGACAGACAATGTTCTCGGTGCCGAATTCAAAGTCAGACATGTAAATTCCAATGACGGGACCGTAGAAGGGCTTGATCTTCTGGACAAGCCAGCATTTACAATCCAATTCCACCCAGAGGCATGTCCCGGACCTCATGACGCATCTCCACTTTTCGATAGATTCCAGAACATGGTGGCAGAACACATGAGTAAAGCAGGGGCAGAGATTGTAAGGAAGGACGGCGGTGTCTAATGCCTCGCCGTGATGATCTGAAGAGAATCCTCATTCTCGGTAGTGGGCCCATCAGGATAGGACAGGCGGCAGAGTTCGATTTCTCAGGTTCTCAGGCATGCAGAGCTCTGCGCTCAGATGGATACGAAGTAATCCTGGTCAACTCAAATCCGGCAACTATCCAGAATGATCCAGAAATGGCAGATAGGATATACATCGAGCCATTGCTCCCCGAGGTAGTCAAGAGAATTATGGAATCTGAGAAGCCAGATGCACTTCTTGCTGGCATGGGGGGTCAGACCGCCCTGAACATAGCGTCTGCGCTAGCTAAGGATGGCACCCTTGATGAGTTGGATGTCGAATTGATTGGGTGCAATCTGGCCGCTATTGACGAGGCAGAAGACAGAGACCTGTTCAAGAAGGTCTGCGAAGAGATCGACCTTCCAGTTTGCAAGGCTATTGCCTGTGACTCGATTGAAGATGTTATCGCCGCAGCAGAAGAACTGGGCTCTTTCCCCCTGCTAATTAGGCCAGCATTCACTCTAGGTGGACTTGGCGGTGGAACCGCTTTCAACATTGGCGAATTGGTCGAGATCGCTAGCCAGGGTATTCTGCACTCCGCTATAGGCCAGGTCCTGATCGAGGAAAGCATCCTTGGATGGCAGGAGCACGAGTATGAGGTGATGAGGGATGCATCAGATAACGCGATAATTGTTTGCACAATGGAAAATATCGACCCAATGGGCGTTCACACCGGAGAGTCCATAGTGGTCGCACCTCAGCAAACTCTCTCAGATAGTGATCACCAGGGTCTCAGGGATGCTGCTCTGAAGTTAATCAGAAGACTGAATATTAAGGGCGGTTGTAATGTACAATTCGCAGTTGAGCAGTCAACTGGTGATTACAGAGTAATCGAGGTTAATCCCAGGGTTTCTAGATCATCTGCTCTAGCATCTAAGGCTACGGGCTACCCAATAGCGAGGATGGCCGCATTAATTGCAGTTGGATACACATTGGATGAGCTGCCAAACCCCATCACAGGAGAAGGCACCACGGCTGCCTTCGAACCTACACTTGACTACTGCGTGGTCAAAATTCCTCGGTGGCCGTTCGATAAGTTCCGAACAGCAGATAGGAAGATTGGCACTTCTATGAAGTCGACAGGAGAAGTAATGGCGATTGGGCGCTCTTTCGAGGAGGCCTGCCTGAAGGCATGGGCCAGCCTAGAGTACGGAAAGCCCCACCCGAGGCCGCTAACAATGTCTGATGCTTCTGATGGGGAGACTATGGACGAGCGGGCCTCAGAGAAGCTTCCTACCGCACTCCTGGAAGACTGGCTCAGGATCCCCACTGACAGAAGAATAGGTGCAGTAATCGAGGCATTTCGTAGGGGATATTCGATAGAGGATGTTAGGGACCTCACCGGAGGGATTACTCGTTGGTTCCTAAGGAGATTCGAGAAACTCGCCGCGATAGAGACTGAGATAAGGGCGGCAGGAGAGATTGGAATGCGGCCAGCAGGAATTCCAGAGTCAGAGATGCGGTCTTGGAAGGGCGCAGGTTTCACAGATTTACATATCGCTGACGCTCTATGTGGTTTCCCAGAATCCGGATTCAAGAATCTTCCAACCGGTCAGGACGAGACTGCGCTGAGGATGAGGAGGCACAAATTACGGGTACATCCTCGTTACAGGATGGTTGACTCTTGTGCTGCTGAATTTGCTGCTGTAACCCCTTACTATTACTCGACATACGAAGGCGGTTCTGCTGACTCAGGAGTCGACTACGTTCCAGGGCTCTCTTCATCAGCAAAGCAGAAGATCGCAGTTGTAGGCTCAGGACCAATAAGAATCGGACAGGGTATCGAGTTCGATTATGGCTGCGTCCATGCCGCCGGTGCAATCCAAGATTTAGGACATGAGGCTATCATAATCAACAACAACCCGGAGACAGTTTCAACGGATTTCGACACTAGTGATAGGCTATACTTCGATCCGCTCACACTAGAATCAGTATCAGAGATACTCCTTCGGGAGGATGCCAATGGGATCCTTCTCCAATTCGGGGGTCAGACTGCGATAAATCTTGCACTCCCACTCGCAAACGAACTGCCCCATCTATCGACCATGGGCCTCGAGTTGATGATGGAGGGGACAACACCGGAATCCATTGATGAGGCCAGCGATAGAGAGAGATTCGAGGAATTCGCTCTTAGATGCGGTTTGAGGATGCCCGATGGAGCGACGGCAACCACGCCAGAGGGGGTTAGGCACGCAGCGAATGAAATCGGATACCCCGTACTAGTCCGACCCTCATACGTACTGGGGGGCAGGGGAATGGAGATCCTAGCAAATTACAAGCAATTGGAGTCTTACATGAGAGATGCTTATCTTTCATCAGATCGACCCCTCTTGATTGACAAGTACCTAGGTAATGCAATGGAGCTGGACGTTGACGCCGTGTGTGATGGCGAGGACGTGTTAATCGGTGCGATTATGGAGCATCTAGAGGAGGCAGGAATTCATTCGGGAGATTCCACCTGCTTTATCCCCCCGCAAAACGTCCCCGATGAGATCCTAGAACAGGTAGAGGAGTGGACTAGGGTGATTGGCCTGGAGCTGGGCGTTCGCGGATGCTATAACATTCAGTTCGCAATTCATGATGGTCTACTGTACGTATTGGAGGTCAACCCCAGAGGCTCCAGAACATTCCCATTCGTTGCAAAATCAACTGGTATCCCCTTAGCTAGGATTGCGGCTAGGGTCGCACTAGGGGAGAGGCTGCGCGACCTGGATATCCCTGAGCCCCAGACCGATGCAGTATGCGTAAAAGCTCCGGTTTTCCCATTCATCAAACTAAGGGGGCTAGATCCAGCACCGGGCCCGGAGATGAAGTCGACAGGAGAGGTAATGGGATCGCACATAAGGGCATCAGCTGCCTACCTAAAGGCCAGACTGGCAACTGAAATCCCGGTCCCCACTCAAGGTGGTGTCTACATCACAGTGAAGGATGAAGACAAGTACTCGATGATTCCCCTCGCAGAGAAACTGAGAGATATTGGATTCACCATATACGCGACAAGAGGGACATCTAGAGTTCTTCGAAGTGAGGGTGAAATCGAGGTAAATACGTGTTATAGAATTGCCGAGGGGAGGTCGCCAGATGCTCTAGACCTAATGAGGCAAGGCAAGATCCAACTTGTAATCAATACTCCAAGATCGTCTGGAGGGGCAGTTCTAGACGGGAACATGATGAGGAGACTTGCGGTCGAGCTAAACATACCGTTCGTAACAACCATGGCAGGAGCTAGGATGGAGGTTGAAGCAATTAAGGAGGCCTTGGAAGGTATTCCTGAGCCAAGGCTTCTGGAAATCAAATCACTGAATTAGCGTTGCACCTGTCTCAGTACGGGTGATTTTTCCGTCCTTGATTATGTGTATTGCCATTACAGCTTCTCTAGTCCCATCTGGGAAGCTCATCATTGAGTGCTCGACGAGAATCTCGTCATTCTCGTAGATGCACCTGGGCTCTTCTATTACAACATCCGAATTTGCCATCATCCCTCTCATCATCTCACTGACTTGCTCTTTATCCATCGTTGTTCCGGATTGGTGTCGAACGAATTTGTAGTCATCGTGCAATGCCTCGATGTAATGCTCTGCGTTTCTCTCTTTCATTGACCTCATTAGTAGTTCGTAGACTGCCATACCTGTCCCTCAGACGGTTGCGATTTCATATTTTTCTATTCGAGCTTTGCATTTCCAAGAAGGGATAAGATATTGCCCCTATCCATTTCGAATATTAGTGATGAGGCCTTTGGGCCGTTACTTCTACCAATTATTGCCCAGTAAATAGAGGCAAACCCCTGTTTTCTGGTGACTTCAGTTGATTCGCATGCTTCCGATATGGACTCTGAGATTCCCGCATCGGTCCACTCGCACTCGGAAAGTAAGGATTCGAGTTTTCGGAGGAAGTTAATTCCGGTCGTGCCAATCTCCCCTCTTGCATCATCCCCTATCTCACTTCGAATCTCCAACTTCGCATCCTCGGGGAAGTGAGGCCCATCTATCCAATTCCTCATGCGGGCAAGCCTCACCTTCAGGGAATCGCTCGGCTCTCCTTTGATATGCCCAGATCTGTTTAGAGATGACCATACATCTCCATCCGAAGACTTGATTTGGGCTAACATAGACAGATGCCTGAAAGAAACCCCTCCAACGGAGTCGATAGGATCTGACTCAGGATTGACTTGGCTTAGCCTGATTGCTCCACGCTGCGTTTCAGCCGCTACCATTTGTCGCTTGCTCATTTCTTTCACATCCTGAACGGGGTTGGCAACCAATCTCTCGTACTCGTCAGCAGTCTGGAAAAGAGCACTCCCGGTATCGAACTCGATGTGCCGGTTGATCTTACTTCTCGCAATCACGTAGCGGAGGATCTCCGGAGGAACCAGAGACAGAGCTTCCATCGGCCCAATCGTCAGCCCAGAGGAGCTTGACATGGGCCCCATTCCCTTCAGTTGTATCCATTCGTAGACAATTTTGTCCGGTGGATTCCCACCAAGTAACTTGCATATCGGAATACCGGTGTCGTAACTCCCTCCAGCGGCCCCATGGTCTTTGCCTGCAGGCTCACAGGTTATTCCGTGAATCACCCATCTGGCAGCCCAATCAATCCTCCAAGGCATCTTACCATGCGCCTTCCTTATGTCCGACTTGCCCTCATTTCCTGAGGAATCTCTCCAGAACACGTATGGCTTCTCATATCCTGTTACGGACACTCCGTCCATACTGCCGTCAGAGCCAATTGGATTGTAGGGAAACCAGTCAGAGGGCAAGTCTCTTCCTGAGATTTGCTGAATAATCCCCCTTATTTCGTCCCTATTCCTGATAGCTAAGTCGATATATTCCGCAAATAGTCCCTTCTCATATGTCTCATGATTCATGACCACTTCTGGGCTAACCCCTATTTGTTCAAGCGCATCAAGGAATGGTTTGAGGAAATAATCGGCATAGGTAACGCTCCCATCCCCTGGACTCCCGTCCTCTAAAGGAGCAGGGATGAATGCTAGAGGGCAACCGATGTAATCCTCGTATCCTGGGGAGAGGAAGTCGTAGACCCTCCTCAAAGGATCCATTGAGTCTACAATGAATATGTATTTCGAATTCATTCCCGCATCCATGCAGGCCCTGTGTATCATTTCGGCCGATAGAATCTCCCTCAGGTGCCCAATGTGGAATTCTCCAGAAGGAGTTATGCCGGAGGCAGAGACCTGTCTGTCACCCCGCTGCATGAGCCGTTGTGCGGTGTAATCCGCCCAGTGCATATGACACCTCAGACCGTCGCTGCTCTGATCAAAGCCCTCAGCGGGACCCCGTCTACGTCATCGTCCCAAGATTTGTTGACCAGGACCATGCACATCTTGACGTCCGCGCCTGCATCTCTGAGATCTGCAGCAGTTTTCTTCATTGTTCTCCCGCTCGAGTATACGTCGTCTATTATGACAACCCTCTTTCCTTCGACGCTCGCATATACCTGTGACAAGTGGCCACTAACATCCTCGTTGATGCTTCTGACGACTGACATTTCGAGATCCATGGTAGAAGATATTGCCTGTGCGAAAGCTATGCCATTTATGCTCACGCCAACAATGGTATCGACATCGTCTCCAACCATCTCCTCAATGATGTCGCAGAAAATATACGAAATCGTTTCTACTCTCTCTCCTTTTACAGCTATTGACCTCCATCCAACTTTCACATCCAGAGGCTTTTCATCCGCTTCGTAGTCACTGGCCGACAGCCATTGCACAGTGGTCTGGGAAAGGGATAGCTCGTCCGCTATTTGTTGGGTGTTCAGTCCACTTTCTCTGAACTCCTCGACCTTGGTCCGAAGCTCATCTACACTTAGGTGCATCAAACCTCCCTCGCATTGGAGCGATATGAATCCACCGGGACTAAACTATGGGAAACATTGAATTTTGTATATTCAGAATCTTCCGGTGCTACCGAAACCTCCGCCCCCCCTCTTGGTTTCTCCTAGGTCTCTCTCATCAACCTCAGCGAACCGAACATCAGGAATAGGGGCAATTACCAGTTGTGCAATTCTTTCTCCAGATTTTACTTCGTATGACTCTCCCTCCCCAATCCATGTCATTAGGACGTAGAGCTCGCCCCTGTAGTCTGCATCGATCGTCCCGATGCTGTGTGGGAGGATTAGCCCCTTTGATCCAAGAGATGATCTAGCCCTAATTTGTCCTTCGAAACCCTCTGGAATTTCCACTCTCAAACCCGTTTTGATCTTAACGCTAGAGCGGAAATTAATCACAGTGTCCTCCAGGCAGTACAGGTCCCATCCCGCAGCATGCTCGCTTCCTTTCGTCGGCATTCTCGCATTGTGCTCGGTCTTTGCCACCTTCACAACAGGAACGTCTTCCATGGTGGCCCGAGTTAGAACAGGTCCTTGACCGTTCCCAAAACCCCCGGTGGGGTGAAAAGGTGCACTATTCTCGGACAGCCGTGACCAACCGCGACTACGAGGAACTATTGGAACGGGCCAGGGATAGGATCCCCAAGGACATCAGTGAGAGGTCTAGGTGGACAATGCCCCAACCAGACATCATGATCGAGGGTAGCCAGACTATTCTCAGGAACTTCTCCGAGATCGTTGACTCAATGGACAGGGACGCTAATCATGTGTTTCAATATCTCCTGAACGAACTTGGTACTTCTGGTAGTAGAGAGAAATCCAGAATCATGCTGAAGGGGAAGGTACCTCCAAAGAGAATCAAGGAGAAGATTGTCTCGTACGTAAAGGCCTTCATCCTCTGCGGGGAGTGCAAGGCTCCTGACACCCGATTCTTAAGGGAGGACCGGACTACCCTTCTGAAGTGCCAAGCTTGTGGAGCAACTAGGCCTGTCAGGCTGTAATCACTTAGGGGAGAAGTCCAGCAGAACTTTTCCCTTGTTCTTCCTATCGTGCATATGCATCTGTGCATCGGCCACATTCTCAAATCTCCAAACTCCATCGATAACAGGATCAATTTCCCCATCACTGAGCATCCTCGACAGATTATCCAGATGGCCTTTGAAAATCGATTCGTCCTCTAGCAATCCCATGTGTACTCCAAAAACTGCCTTGTTAGAGGACATCAGCTTTAGTGGATCGAATCTTGGCATCCCCCACCACATCCTGAACTCAGAGATCCTTGATCTTCTGTTGCCCTTCACCGCAGCAGATGCCCCGAAGTAATACAATTTACCTCCCTTCCTTAGCGACCTATATGATCGGAGTAGGTGTTTGCCACCTACCGGGTCTATTGCATGATGGACTCCTTTTCCTTCTGTCATGCTCTTGCAGACATCAACGAAATCCTCCTCTTCCCTGTCCACGAACCTCATTCCTAACGACTCAACGAAATCCCTCTTCGGTGCCGAAGCAGTTCCGATTACCAGGGACGCACCTAGGGAATTGCAGATTTGTGCAACCGCAGTCCCAACCCCTCCCGCCGCATGGTGGATTAGCACGGTTTCTCCCCGGGCTATTCTTCCTAGATGAACTAACATGTGGTATGAGGTTCCGTAGGTCACCGGGATAGCTGCCGCCTGGTCGAAAGAGACAGAGTCGGGAATCTTTACCGCTCTTCTTGCATCCAGACAGACCTTCTCAGCATACCCCCCAAATCCAGTCATAGCGAGGACCCGGTCTCCTTTCTTCAGAGAATCAACCCCCTCTCCCAAGCCTATCACCTCACCCGCTGTTTCGTATCCTGGAGTGAA
>CACGHY010000016.1 GCA_902573085.1 uncultured Candidatus Poseidoniales archaeon | reverse complement strand
TCAAATTGCTCTTTTGAAGAACTAATCCCAGTTGAGGCTCTGGAGATAGGCGAATTGGTAGAGGTTAGATCAGGAGAAAAGATTCCAGTTGATGGAAAAATTGTGGAGGGAAGTGGCTCCATAGATAGAGCTCCCCTGACCGGAGAACCTATCCCAGCCCCTGTGAAAAAGGGGGATAGAGTTGAAGCTGGACTGACCTTAACCAGAGGACCATTGGTTATCAAGTCTGAAGCAATAGGTCAGGAGACTAGACTTTCAAGCCTAATTGATTTAGTCAGGCACTACAAAGATCAACCAACTCGTACTCAGAGCACTATAGAGAGGTTCACCCTGTTATGGACGCCACTAGTGGTCCTTGTCGCTCCGATAATTGGTTTGTTAGCTCATCCTGGATCGGTAGAACAAGCCATTCTTACAACTCTTTTACTGTGGGTAGTATCTTGTCCATGTTCACTCCTACTTGCCTCTCCTGTTCCACACGCAGTAGCACTAACCTCAGCATCATCGTTTGGAATTATCGCTAGAGGTGGAGATATTCTGGAATCTGCAGCTGATGTACAATTAGCTCTATTGGATAAGACAGGGACTCTTACAACTGGAAATCCAACAATATCTAGCATAAATGTCGTAGAAGGAGAGACCGAGGAGAGAGTGCTCGAATTTGCTGCTGGTTTGGAGGCACGCTCTAATCATCCCTATGCGAGGACAATTGTACATGAGGCTGAGAAAAGGCATCTGATTCCAATCAAGATGGAGTCAATCAATGATGGTGAGGCAGGAGTTTCAGGGAAATTAGATGGAAAAAAGATAATTCTTGGTAGAGCAGATTGGGTTGCTTCTGAGGGAGCCATCATCCCAGAATCATTATTACAGGCTCTAGAGAAATCAAGACAGGCAGGGATGGGGTCTAGCCTGCTCTCGGTAGACGGTTCGGCGATCGCACTCATGGGTTTCGCTCATGACGATGCAAGATTCGGAGTTGGCGAGGCAATCAATGAATTGAATTCCCACGGAGTCAGAGTGGAAATATTGAGTGGAGATGAACAGAACAGTGTAGAGGCATTCGCAAAATCGATCGGCATTGATCCTGGAATGTGCAAGGGAGGGGTCAATCCGGAAGAGAAGGCATTTTACGTAACTAACAAATCTAGTGAGCACCGTACTATGATGGCAGGGGACGGATTCAATGATGCAGGCGCCCTTGCAGCAGCAGATATCGGTATTGCGATTGGCAGTGGCGATCAAGTCAATCTTGATGCAGCAGATGTCCTAATCCCGGGAGAGGATCCTAGGGCTCTTTCTCGAATGATCGTCCTCGCAAAGAGGACTAGGAGAGTGGTGTACGCAAACATCACAATTTCCGTTTTGGTAACTTCTCTGTTGGTAATTAGTGTGCTAATGGGATATAGAATGAATTTAGCGGCGGGGATTGCTCTCCACGAGGCAAGCGCCCTGATGATTATCTTGAATGGGATGTGGGTATCAGGTTCCGAAACAAGGAGACTCTCTACTTTGGTGGATATAGGTCGAGATATTATTCAAGATACAAGGGAGATTTGGGGAATAATCACTAACAAAGAAACAGAAGACATATCTGCGACCGCTTGATTAACTCGACGCATATCCCAATATCATGGCACCTCCCGAAGTCGAGTCTAGGGTCGCCCCTCCATTGGTGAACTGCCCGGAGTGCGATTCTATGCTTCCTCAGGGATTGGGAGAGATAGAGTGCCTTCTATGTGGGGCAGTTTGCCGAGTCTCCCATGCACCAACAGTGGCAGCTCTGAAGGAGGAGAAGGTGCAATGCCCACATTGCATGACTGTAGTTGAGGCTGGCACGGACAAAAGGCCAGCGGACCTGACTTGTGCAGCATGCTCTAAGATATTCACCCTGACTAGGAAGATAGTAAAAGTCGAGATTGAATGTCCCTCTTGTGAATCCAACCTCAGGATCAGGCCAAGACCAGGAAAGAGGGAGCTAACCTGTCCTGGATGCCAGAGTTCCTTCTTTGTCACATTCTAGATATCGTGAAGTAATTAGGATAGAGAAACCAGCATTTGTCACTGTTTTTCACCCTCTTGTCTCAAATACCCAAGAAAGGGCGTCGATATGGGGATGGGGGCGTGAGTGAGAGCAAGCCGGATGAATCTGGTGAGCAAGATAGTCTTGACGAGCTCGATGCCTTGAGGGTGGAACACTCACTTTCCTCCTCTGCCATGGGGGCCGCAGCCAGAGCCCGTGAGAGACTCGACGAGGAATCGACTCTTCGCTCAGCAATCAGAAGAGAGAGAAGAATGAGAATTTCTGAGATGACAGATCGGGTCTCCGGAATGCAGGGTGCAATGAGAAAGGCAAATGAGATACTTTTCGAAGAGCAACTACAGCAGATAGAGGCAGATCTTAGAGACGAATTGGAAGATGAAATAGAGAGGCTGGAAAAGGAGTCTCTGGAGAGGGAGGAAAGACTACTTCGCGAGGAGATGCTACACAGGCTCAGAAGGGAGGAGAACAGACTCAGAGACCAGTTGGATCTTGAGAGGGATCGGAGGATAGAGGCTCATACATCGAGATTAAGGGGCCGTCTGAGGGAAGAGATGGAGGTCGAGTTCTCCCGTAGGAAGGCTTTCCTTGCCGAGAGACTCGAGCTTGAGGCTAATCAAGGAATCGAGAGGATGGAGAGAAGGGTTGAGATGGACCTCAGAGAAGCAATGGAGTCAGAGGTCCATAGGAAGGCTGAGGCATTCCGTCTAGAGCAGGAAATCAAGATGAGGGATAACATCGCCAAGAAGAGACGCAAACACGAGTCGAAGTTGGAGAAGCAACTTGAGAACGAGCGCGAGTCTCTCGAGAAGGAAATGAAGTCCGACATAGAAGTGAGGACTAAATCACTCAGGGAAGAGGCGGAGAGAGCCTCTCTTTCTGATCTCGATCGGAGATTCAGAGCAGAGAGGAACAGCATGGAGGCTGCCCTAGCCCTCAGGAGACAAGAACTGGCACTTGAGAGCGAGGTTGAGATGGAGCAGAGAGTAGCTGATTTCGTTAATGAGCGGGAGTCAGAGATGCTTTCGAACCTTGAGAAGCAGTTAGCGAAGAGAGGGGAACTTTCGAAGAAGGAAGTTTCTGAGATCATCAAGACTCTGGAGTCTGAGATCCGTGTGAAGATGGAAGCAGCCCTTCTGGATGCAAGGCATAGCGCGATGGAGCACTATGAGTCCTAGTCTCAATCCTCAGAAATAGTACTGATTCTCCTGTCCGCCTCTTTTGCGAACTCCCAGTATGATCTGCTTGCAGAGTTTGTCTTGTTAGGTTTCTGTGCTATTACAATGGGTGCACCTTCAAGGGGGGACTCCGCGATAGATACAGACCTTGGAATCTGAGAATCGAATACCCTGTCTCCGAAGTGTTTCCTAGCTTGCTCAGTGACCGTTTCGCATAGTTTGCTCCTTGTCTGTACCATCGTCATCAGAATGCCTAGCAATCCGAGATTTGGGTTTACTGACTTCTGGACATCTCTGACTGCAGATATCAACTGCCCCATTCCTTCTAGAGCATAGAACTCTGCTTGGATTGGAATTAGGACCCACTCTGCAGCGCACAGCGCATTTACTGTCAGTAGACCAAGTGATGCTGGCGTATCGATAATGATAACATCGAAACTGTCCATCGCTTCACTCAGAGCCAGCTTGAGCCTGTTCTCCCTACCCACCCTTGTCGCAAGATCCACTTCTATTCCAGATAGGTCCATGTCGGCAGGAAGAACCCATAGGTTTTGGACTGCGATATGGTTAGGCGGACCCCTTGACTTTCCTGGATTACCCTTCCTCCATGACGCCTTCATCGATCTAGTCAGAAACTCAGGGCCAAGAGTGCAGTCCTCCAGTTTAAGTGAGGAGCTATCCAAACCTCTCGAGAATAGCTCGTTCATAGTCGGTCCGACGGTTCTTTTGTCAACTCCGAATGTCGTTGCCACGTTCCCTTTCGGATCCATGTCCACCAGTAGAACCCTCCTGCTACTAATCCCGTACTTCTCGCTACCCAGGGATAGGGCAGATGCCAGATTCACAGAAGTAGTCGTCCTGGCGCATCCTCCCTTATGATTGACACAAGCGATTACGATGGCCACGCATCTGTGTGCACAATCCGGTTAATTGGGATTGCCCGATTATTGGATGACAGGGACGTTCACTTCGCTGAGGATCTTGTTCACGACCCTCCTTCCGGTTACTCCACGAATCTTCGACTCCGGCTTCAGTACGATTCTGTGGCTGACCACGTCAAGAGCGACTCCCTTGACATCATCTGGAATTACGTAGTCCCTTCCATCTATCGCTGCTGACGCCCTTGAAGCCTTGAACAGGCCTTGACTGGCCCTGGGAGATGCACCAGCCTCAATTCTCGGGTCTGCTCTCGTCCTCTGAACCACTTGAACGATGTAACCAAGTATTGCTGGATCGATATGGACCGTCTCCAGAGCCTTCTGCATCGCAACCACCTTCCTAGGCTCTACTATCTGCTCCACGTCGTAGTTATCCTTTCCACGAAGCTTCCTTCTCTGTAGGATTGCCTTCTCCTCGTCCATTGATGGGTATCCCATGCTCATTTTCATGAGGAATCTGTCCATTTGAGCCTCTGGAAGCGGGTATGTCCCTTCCTGCTCGATTGGGTTCTGGGTAGCCATTGTCACGAACGGAGCTGGTAGCTTGTGGGTGATTCCTTCAATCGTTACTTGCTTTTCCTCCATAGCCTCTAGCAATGCAGCCTGAGTCTTAGGGGGGGCCCTGTTTATTTCGTCTGCTAGCAGAATATTGGTGAATAGAGGTCCGAACCTTGGCCTGAACTCACCTGTCTTCTGATCGTACATGTATGTCCCGATAATATCAGCAGGCAGCAGGTCGGGAGTGAACTGAACCCTCTTGAACTTGCATCCGAGTGCCTCAGCGAATGTGTTCGACATCAGGGTCTTGGCCAGACCAGGGTTGTCCTCGATCAGGATGTTACCATTTGCTAGAATCCCAATGGCTACCTTTCTGATGTTTTCGGGCTTTCCGATGATGACCTTGGCTACCTCGCTCATCAGGTTGTTAGCATGTCCCGAGACTGACCTAATCAGATCTTTAGAGCTAGAGCCACCACCTTGAGCAATCGTCACACTGAACCCTCTATTCCCAATGCCGATTCAATGACTACTTGAGTGTTAGGTGCCCTTGAACAATCGAGGCTCCGGTCTTATCTGCCCCAGAAGTGGTCATTCTTCCTGTGTATGGACAATAACTCTTCGTAGACTTCCTCCTCTAAAGGTGTCATCTCCAGCTTCCTAAGCTTCCTGGCATGCGATTCCGGAATGTCCACTAGCAGGATATCTCCCTCCTCGATCTGCCTACCGACAGTAACACCATCTACTGAGATTGCAACCTCAGCACCCTGTCTTGCCTCCTTTAGGCTCTCTTGCCCAGATCTAATTGACTTGATCCTGCCTACTCGATTTCCGTCTTTCAGCAATCCTTGACCAATGTGGACCCTACCAGCCAGAACTCTTACCCCTACAACAGCCGGTTTAGAGACCCTGAAAGTGTGGTCTGGTAGGAGCATAATCCTTCCTGGATAAACCACGATTTCTCTGCTCTCCTCTTCAAGCTCGTTCTTCCTGGCCTCCACCCATTCCTCTCTCTCCTCCAGGATTCGGTAGATGATATCCGAGCCTATGTGCTTGACTCCTGCTTCAGAAGAGGAAATCTCATCTTCCGCCTCCTCTAGAATTTCTGTACTGAATGCCATGATTATTCTATGAAGAGGATCAGACGATGCCTCTGCACTGCGAACGTCCCTTCTGCTTACTTTACCTATCGAAGCCTCTCGGATGGGAACGCCTACTTCTCTCAGCTCTTTTGCAAGAGCCTCTAGACCGCCCACTGTATCGGATTTGATGCATACTCCCTCTTCATCGAGCTCAATAGAGAGGTTCGCCTCTTCGTCTGCCGATGCAATGGCAGCGCTCCGCTCCTCATCCGAATTAACAACCCTGAGAGTAGTCCCTACCAGGACCCCATCCAATGATGGCGCACTAATCTTGACACCTGCTGCAGCATAAGCAGCCTCGGTGTTGTCCCAGCGATCCCCCGCATCTCTCATCTCGCTCATACCTCTAGGAGAGAATAGGCCCTTCACATGGGTGCTTATTCCCCCTCTGTCGCTTACTAGGACAATCTCATCGCCCTTCCTGATTGACCCCCTGTGTAGGATCAGGTCCAGGGTCTTTCCAAGACCCCTCTCCTCCTTCATCTCTAGAACTGTGGCCTCTCCAGATCCATCCACATCTGTCAACTGGTCGGAAAGATATCTTTCTGCAAGCCCTATCACGACCGCCAGAAGATCCTGGATACCCTCTCCCTCCCTAGCAGATATTGGCACCATGGCTATCTCTTTGGTGAAATCCTTGATCTTCTCATACCTCTCGAGGTTGAACCCTTCTTCAGCGAACTGGCCAACTAGTTCCCAGTATCTCTGGTCGAAAAGTCCCAGTGATTCCTTGGACTGCCTCCTCATCGAGATCGCCATGGATCTGCCCTCTTCGGCATCCCATCCGTGGATCCTGTCAACCTTGTTCGCGGCAACTACGAAAGGGGTCTTGGATTGCTTGAGAATCCGTAGGGACTCCTTGGTCTGTGGCCTGCATCCCTCCATAATGTCCACCATCAGAATCGCAATGTCAGCCAGAGACCCTCCTCTTGAGCGTAGAGACGAGAAGGAGTGGTGTCCAGGAGTATCGATGAATAGAAGTCCCGGGGAGTCGAATGTCTTCCCACCAAGAAGGGGGGCGCAAAGCTCATTCAGAACCTCTGAAGGTACTTCAGTCGCACCGATGTGTTGAGTTATTCCTCCGGCCTCTCTGTCCATCACAGAAGAACGGCTTTGCTCTCCGAGCGACCTCACGTGGTCTAAGAGGGATGTCTTGCCATGGTCAACATGACCTAGGACAGCGACGATGGGTTGTCTACGTTCCGACATTCCACCCACCTCATGCTCCTTCCCCTTCAGAATTGATTCATTCATTCGTAGATGTGCGCTTCTGCATCACGGGTCCATTCGACTAGACCGTCCGGGAACCAAAGCCCCAACTCGAGGGAGGCCGTGTCCTCACCGTCAGATCCGTGGATGACATTGTGCCCGATATCCATAGCGAAGTCTCCTCTGATGGTACCAGGAGCGGCAGTTCGACCGTCAGTAGGCCCGATTATGTTTCGAGCCACGCTAATCGCATCGACTCCGGTCCACGCCATGGCCACTACTGGGCCAGATGTGATGAACTCGATCAGGCCACTGTAGAAGGGCCTCTCGTTGTGAACCTCATAGTGAGCCTCTGCTAGTTCCATAGGAGGGGTCAATTGCCTCAGTCCAACTAGTCGTAGACCCTTGGTCTCGAATCTACCGATTATATCGGCTACAAGGCCCCTTTGAACACCGTCAGGCTTGATCATCACGAAGGTCGTCTGCATTTCTCCCATATTCCGGCCGAAACCCCTCCCCTATTTCAACGAGAGCAGTATTGGTTGGTAGCAAAAGTAGACCTATCCTCTTCCGTTTTATGTCTGATAATCATATGCAATGGTTAATTCACTCGCCCTCTTACGTAGTGACATGAGACCTCAACTGGCACTACTGATTTCACTTTGCGTCGTTCTTCCAGGATGTTTGGATGATGTAAATGACGCCGTCAACCCGGAACAGGAGCTTTTTGACGACAACACATTCGTGAATGAGGACCAGCACATCAAGTTGACTTGGACCATTGAATCCCCATCAACTATCAGAATCTCCCTAGAAAAGCAGGATGGGCCCAATATAGACCTCTACACCATGACGGAATTAAATTATGACAAATACGAGGAATGCGATAGCTTCGTGTATCTTGCTGACCTCAGCGATCCAAATACCGCTGCATCAGACCTCGAGGCAACGATCGATGCTGGAACCTATGTCACAGTGATTGACAACACAGACTGTGGGGAAGCTCAGCCGCCTGATCAGGGAGGACTACTCTCTGAGGATGACAACGACGAAGCTAGAGTGGACTACAGGATAACTGCCCAATGACGTAGGCAGAATTATTGCTTCTGTTAGAAATTCGATTACATGGTAGTACAGCTTCTAGAAGTGTTCTGCTGCTTAATGGATTTTTTTGCCGTTGGGGCTGGTGCGAGCACGATACCTGCATTGGGCGAATCCAAAGGCCCGGTCTCACTTGCGAATAATCGGAGGAGCAATAAGTGCCAATTTGCCGATTGTCGTTCCCTGACATTCAGGACGACTGATTACTGTTGGAAGCACCAGGACGGAAAACCCCACGAGTCTGATGGTCCTTGGAAGCCGAATGCCGATGATTCCTTCTGGTGGGAGAATAAAGAAGAGTGACCTACTAGGTCACTTTATTCCGCCCTTCTCGTAGCGCCGAGTCCATTTTAGCCTCCTCGCGTTCCTCTTGAGCTTGAGCATGTTCTTCCTGGACTTGCTGTCCCTGAACCAGTAGACAGAGCCATCCCTCCTTACGTACATCATTCCTGTACCGGGCTCTATCTCCTCGTTTGTGAAGCTGCAAATTCTCTGCTCTGGCACAAAATCACCTCGAACCTATCCTTCGGGCTTCTCTTCCGGTATCTCTGAGCATCAGAATATCTCCGCCCTCTCCTGTTACTGGATCTGGACCCCTAACAGGGCCGAGCACATTCCTGGTGATGATTCGACCGACGTCACGAGGATTGTCAGAATCGAGAACACGAACCTTGACTTGCATAGCCTCGCCGGTGAGCCCTGTTCTGCCCACTATCTCAACAACCTCAGCAGGCCATGCCTCTGTTGCCATACATCAAACCTCCGAAATCATGACGAGAGCGTCTCGAAGTGAGACTTGACCTCGTTGAATCGATCCATCCCATCCTTCTCCACTTGCATTACCGCAATCGCAGCTGTTCTGGTGCCTGTGCTCATTCCCGCAGCCTCTGCCAGGTATGACTGGTCCTCCACGTAGATGAAAGGAATCTCCTTCTCTTTGCAAATCATCGGGATATGGGCCAGTAGCTCACCTGGGTTTACGTTCTCCGCCATCACTACCATCTGCGCCGTTCCTCTCTCTGCAGATTTGGTGACCTCATTGGCACCCTTCTTCAGACGCCCCTTGCCATCCTTTCCTAGGCTCTTGACCATCTCGTAAACTTGCTCTTGTACGTCTTGGGGTGTTTCGAATACAATGTGTACACTCATTGGAACATCTCCTCGTGTTGTAAGCCGCCGCACGGCATGACCGATATAAACGCAGCGTATTGCATCCAATCAGCCGTTATCGGGAGCTCTGCCCATCATCGTACTCAACCCCCTGGCCAATGCTGGAGCCGCAGAAACACTAGCTCTTGGATTTGGAAGAGAATCCGTAGTGTATACTCCATCAACGTGATTGGCCAGACGGGACAGTGCACCACCTGTGAATAGTCCATGAGTGCAGGCAGCATGGACCTCAACAGCCCCCTGTCTTCTGAGAGCATCACTTGCCCTGCATATGGTCCCTCCCGTACTAATCATGTCATCGACTATGGCTACTACCTTGCCTGAGACATCAAGATCTTTCGGAGTATGCTCAATGGTATGCGCGTCTATTCTCTTCTTTTCCAGGTATGAGAAGTCACAACCAATTAGCTCAGCTACCTCGGTAGCTCTCGAGATTGCGCCCTTGTCTGGACTCAGAATGAAATCAGGTGATACGTCCCTCTGTAGGCTCTCTGCTATCTCTGGCATAGAGCTTACAAACTCAATTTCTGCCCCTAGGTCTCTGATTACTTCTGGTGCATGAAGATCAAGAATTACAATCCCATCACAGAGTTCCGATAGTAAATCAGCCACTAGCTTGGCAGAAACCGACTCTCCGAAACCGAACCTCTTGTCTTGCCTAGCATATCCATAGTAAGGAATCGCAAGGAAAATGCCAGGCCCGACATCGTGTGTTTCACCCTCCCATTCCCCTTTCAAACTAGAAAGATCCCCTTTCCTAACGTCTCTGATAGCACCTAGAAGGAATAGAGTTTGCATAATTCCTGAATCAGGGAATGTGTTGGACACAAGAATCACCCTTTCGGATCTCACTGATTCTATAGACTCGGGTGGAATCCTCACGTAAGCCTCACCATCGGGGAATCTTCTGCTTTCCAGTGCGATATGTTCCATTCCCAGGATAGGTGCAAGTTCAGATGCGATATCTATTCCTGAGGCCCCGCTCAGAACTGGCATTTGAGTTTAGGGACAGGCATTCCCTTCATGATGCTTCTTGTCTTGCCGATGGCCTAATTTCGGTCAATTTTGGTGGGCACGACAGGATTTGAACCTGTGACCTCCCGGTTATCAGCCGGGTGCTCCAGCCAAACTAAGCTACGCGCCCTTGAGCGTCAACGGCACATGGGATTGTGATTTGAAGGCTACTCAAGGAGAAATCACTCTTCCTCATAGTCCTCAAAGTTCAACTTCATGTAACTGGGCAGGGTAATCAGTCTGGAAAATGTGCACTTCAGAATGACTTCATCCAGCCTGGATGTGGTCTTCGCTAGTTGACCGCAGGGCACTGCTATGGTCTCTGGAAGGCCATGTCGGGCCCTCACCATGAAATGCGGTTTGACTAAGAGGCCCTTGTATGTCCTCTTGATCTTGATCAACTCAACTACATTGCCAATATCCATTCCATCATTATCTAGAACAGCTCTGTCAAGAAGCTCATCGGGAGCATACAGATCTTCTTGAATTCTGACTGTGTTTCTCCATCTTCGCTGCAACTCTCTCATAGATTTTGATAGTTTGATACCACCATCGGGCCTGATGCTGTGAACCAACTCTTTTGCTAGTGGTGCTAGATCAGCTGGCTTTCTCATGAATTCACTGGCAACCTGTCCCTCGACCTTAATTCTGAGTGACTTGACAAACTCATCTCTGGGGTGGAATCTCTCTCCAACCACCACTCCAACGTGTTTGTCTCCAACGTAAACGTCCCTGTGTATCATTTCCTGTATTTCGTAGTCCTCTACCATTTTTCTCACTCCGGGGGGAGTGCATCCCCCTTGCCTCTCCTGAGCTTCAGACACTGGAGTGGCACTTATAATATTCGCAATCTAAGACTGATAATTCAATTGCAAAATTTCTTTTAATTATAAAATTGCAATTGTAAAATTAAACTTACTTTGATTTTTTATTAGATTATCAGAACCCCTTCTTCGTTACCTTTCCACCAATTTTTTTGCAGTTGACGCTGATCAACTTCGGAGAAGATTGATGTGTGTTCTCTTAGGTCGGTGGGTGATGACGGGGAGCCTTGAGGCACTGTACGAAATACGCTCAGCAACGGGTAAGGCCGACACAGATGGGCTCCCAGACTCAACAATCTCTGAATTTCTGGAGACTGATCCCTCACTGAGTAGGGCAATTGAAGAGGCCTCAATCAATTTCCAGAGCCTAATAAACGAGATGGGAGATAAGTTACTTTCGATGAAAGAGAGCGAATTGTCTTCCCTCCTTCAAGCAGATTATGTAAATTTCTATTCCGCTGCGACAGTCAATCCATACGTAGCAATAGCGGCCAGAGGTCCTTGGATCGTTACATCTCATGGAGCTGTAATTCACGATAATGGCGGATACGGGATGCTAGGGATGGGACACGGGCCAGATGATGTGATGAATTCAATGCAGCAGAATTGGGTGATGGCCAACGTCATGACTCCTTCTTTCAGCCAGAAGAGACTGTCTGACAGACTCAAGAAAGAAGTCGGACATACAAGGGGATATTGTCCGTTTTCCAAGTTTGTCTGTCTGAATAGTGGGTCAGAATCGATGACTATCTCTATGAGGATAGCAGATGCAAACACCCTCAAACTAACTGGAAGTGGGGGGAAACACGAAGGAAAGCCAACCAAGATGTTAGCTTTAGTGGAGGCGTTCCACGGGAGAACTCACAGGCCGGCTTTGATTTCCGACTCATGTAGTGGCAAATATGAGAAGAATCTAGCCTCATTCAAAGAAAGGGACAACGTGATATTCGTACCGAACAACGATTTGGGCTCGCTGAGACAGGCCTTCGAAAGAGCGGAAGAAGAGGGCTTCTTCATTGAGCTAATGGCTATCGAGCCTGTGATGGGCGAAGGAAACCCTGGATTGTGTGTAACCAGAGAGTACTACGATTTGGCGAGGCATCTTTGTACAGAACATGGAAGCATGCTCATCGTCGACTCAATCCAAGCAGGGTTGAGAGGTCAAGGATGCTTGAGCATTGTCGACTATGATGGATTTCAAGATTGCCTTGTACCGGATATGGAGACTTGGTCCAAGGCTCTGAATGCTGGACAGTACCCACTCTCGGTCGTGGGACTATCGGACAGAGCCGCCGAATTGTACGTAGTAGGAATCTACGGTAATACAATGACCACTAATCCAAGAGCCTTGGAAACTGCGATTTCTACCCTAGATAGAGTCACCCCAGAGCTTAGGAAGAACATTAGAGACAGGGGAAAAGAATTCGTTTTGAAATTAAAAGGACTCTCCAAAGAGATGCCCGGGACAATCACCGAGGTACAGGGGACCGGACTACTGCTTTGTGCTGAACTGGATCCTCAGAAGCTTCCCGTCGTCGGTTTCGATTGCGTTGAGGTATGGTGTAGGAAGAACGGACTCGGAGTCATCCACGGAGGTCATAATGCTCTCAGGTTCACTCCCCACTTTGCGATTACAAGTGAGGAGATAGATATGATAATTGGAATTCTGAGGGAGGCACTAACTGCATTCACATCCAAGTCCATTGAGGCAAACTGAATGATGCGTTTTCATGCAAAAAAACATACATGTCACGGGACCAGTAGACGGACTTAAAGAAGCCCTGGAAGAGAGGCTGACACGTGCCGGGGCCTCGATAGTAGCAGATCCTGCTGATTCCGAACTTATCGTGGGCGTCAATCAAGAGGAGGGCTGCGACATTGCAATCCTACCTTTAGGCTCTAATTATCCTAAAACTAAGGTGGTAATCGAATTGAGTGATGTAATTAACCCAGGCAGTGGCGGAAACTGGGGGAGTCAGATAATGATAGATTGGGTCCGGCAAATAAAGAATGAGATAGAGCCAGAAATCGAACCTGTGGACAGGTTTTGGGTCAATGTCAGGGATGTTACTGAAGCAATCACCTGTTTGTGCATGAGCGAGAAGGAACCAAATCTTTCTGGAACCTTCAGAATGTGCGGTAGGAGAGCCTGGTCCTCAGAGGATGTTATCGACGAGATTAGGATTCTTTGGGAACGTTACAACAACGCGATCAACCATTCTCACACGATTGAGTCTCTTTCCGAAATCCCTAGTCCGGTAAGAGGAATTTATTCTGAAAAATCCGAAACTCCTGACCTAAGCGGTATCCACCAAGCTCTAATCGCATCAGGGTCTGATGGATGGCATCCTGTTGTGCCAATGAGGGTGTCGATTATGGAAATGATCGCCCATACCAATTAACGGGATTTCTTGTCTTTCTGAACCTTAAGTCTCACATCCTGAGCTAGGCTCTTGCAGGTTTGCATTACCTTCCTAACTCTGGTTCCTGCAGCTCCGTTCCCGGAGTCGTGCTTCACAGCATCTTCAAGAGCTTCCGTCAATTCGTTTATCATGTCCTGAATCATTTCTCTGACTGACATAATTCCATAACAGAAATGCAGGCTATTAGCCGTTTCTCCGGCACTAAACTCGTTTTTCAGCGAATAAGTCAGAACCTAGAAGGGGGAGAATCAAACTTGCCTCGCCCTCTACAACAATCTGATCCGCATGGGGACGAATCTTGCCCCATGAAATCGCTTCCTTTAGTCTAGCCCCAGAGAGTGACCCGTCAAACTCTGGAGCAGTGGTGATTGAAACTGCTGAATCCATTCCAGACTCCTCTCTGTACTGGTTCCACCAGATGACGTGATGCTTGGAAATCCCCCCTCCCACCATGAGACCGTGGCTTTCATCCGCCGTCCAAATCAAATCTGAGAGGATCTGTTCGTCTGCCAGAACATCTATCATGAAATCAGGACTTTTTTGTCTGTGCATGAATAGTTGGGAACCTATCGATCCGTCGGTAATTCCGGGTATTACCATCGGAATCCTATTCTTGGCGACCCAGTGAAGCAAAGAACCCGGATCGTCTATCCTCTCACCTATGGCCCAGCAGAGTTCCACCGAACCAAAGCCTCTCCAAGGGTTTGTTTCGTCTAGTGATTTTCTCTCTTCCTCAATTTCCACTAGCCAAGGAAGCAGAACCTTCTCTAGAATCTCGCCATAGCACTCATTCGGAATAACAACATTTCCAAGCCTGTTCAGCCCTTCATCTGCCAGAGCAACGTCATCAAGGCTGAAGTCCCCATGGAAATAGTTCCTGTACACTCTGGCTATGTCATGGTCAAGAGTTCCACATGTGGTTATCACTACGTTGTATGCTCTTCCTTTCAGCGCTTCAATAAAGAAACCCCTCGTTCCTGTTGCACAAAGGCAGGCGGGAAATGATAGCCAGTTCAAAACCCCGTCCCTACCAGATCTTGAAATGGCATCTCTCAAGATATCTCTTGCTCTGGCTAACTTCGACGCAGTGAAACCTCCAGCTCGTGACATCTGGTCTATCAAGGACCCCACATCAGAAACTTTCGAAAAATCATAGTCTTCAACGGGGAGCCCGAAATCATCACGGGAGTACTCAACCATGTTCTCCGCACAACGCTCATGGCTTCAATTGGTGGTATTACCAATTCTGTATATTCTATCCCTAAGTTCTGCCGCTCTCTCGAATTCTAGTCTGTCTGCCGCCTGCCTCATCTCCATCTCGAGTCTTGAGACAATATCCGCCTCTCCATCATCATCGATATCGATATCCTCCTCACCGGTCCACTCGGGCTGACTTACGTTTTCGAGTACTGAACCAGAGTTATTCCAGACACCAGCACCTAATCCAAACCTCTTCGCTAGTCCTTCCAACCCCTTCTTGCCGGGGGGCTTGGCAACCATTCTCTTCCCACCTTCACTTCCTCTTCCCGCGACTCCGGAGACTAGGTCCTCAATCTCTGCTCCCATCACTGGCAAGGCCTTTTGGATGGTCTTGGGGATTATTCCATTCTTTTCGTTATGTTCTCCTTGCAATCCCCTCCTTCTAACTGTCTGACTAATGGCCGCTTCCATTGAGGGAGACACAGAATCAGCATACAAAATTACAGAGCCATTGACATTCCTAGAGGCTCTTCCAATGGTCTGAAGTAGGGACCTTTCGTTCCTCAGGAAGCCCTGCTTATCTGCGTCAAAAATTGCCACAAGCGACACCTCGGGAATATCAAGACCTTCTCTGAGTAGGTTAATTCCCACAATCACATCAATCAGGCCCAATCTGAGTGCCTTGATTATCTCGGTTCTTTCCAATGTGTCTATCTCACTGTGAAGGTAGTGTGCCTTGACCCCCATCCCTTCTAGGTACTCTGCAACCTCCTCGGCGAATTTGATCGTCATTACTGTGACTAGGACCCTCTCATCACGACTAACCCTGTCTCCTATCTCGCTAAGCAGGTCCTGTACCTGTCCCTCGGTGCTTCGCACCTCTATCTCTGGATCCAATAGGCCAGTGGGCCTTATCTCCATCTTCGCAATTCCTTCTATGTTTTCCAGTAACTCCTCCATGCTCTGTTTTGTTTCGCGAATCCCTCCCTCAGGCTTACTGGCACCGCCCCCTCCGCCAACATGCAACAGTCCTGCGGGGACATCCTGACCTGTCACCTCTACTAGGTGCCTCAGCTCTCGCTCACCTGGAGTAGCACTAACGTACACCATCCGAGGTACAAGGGTTTGGAACTCGTCTATTCTAAGTGGACGATTATCATATGCTGACGGAAGCCTGAAACCGTGATCAACCAGGTTTTTTTTCCTTGAGAAATCCCCTCCGTACATGCCTCCCACTTGAGGGAGCGTTACGTGGGACTCATCCATGATAACCAGGTATCGGTCTGACCCTCCATGGAATTGCTCCGCATTATTGGCGAAGAAGTCCAGAAGGCAATATGATCTCTCCCCCCTACTTCGCCCATCAAAGTGCATCGAATAGTTCTCAACCCCCTTGCAAGAGCCCACTTCATCCAGCATTTCTAGGTCGAATCTGGTCCTCTGCTCGAGTCTGTGGGCCTCAAGACCCCGATCCTTAGATTCGAACCAATCCAACCGATTATCCAACTCTGCCTCGATGTCTTCCAGGGCTTGGTTGAATCTATCTTCACTTGTCATGTAGAACTCTCTTGGATGGATCCAAGCTTCTTCGAACTCATCTAGAGGCTCCCAGGACACTGCTTCGCAGACTTGAATTCTCTCTATTCCTTCCCAACCGAATTTGACTCTTATTGGATCATCCCTACTTGGCATCCACACATCAAGAACCTCTCCTCTAAGCCGAACGTCTCCCCTGGTGATCTCTCTGGTGGTTCTCCGATACTGAAGTTCCACTAGACTCCTTACCACATCCTGAGGATCAGCAGTTTGTCCGACATGGAGCCTTAGGTGATTCTGCTGGAAAACCTCAGGAGGATTAAGGCCATAGATTGCGGAAACCGTCCCTATTGTAACCACATCCGGTCGAGAAACAAGGGAAGCTACTGTAGAGAAACGCTCTTGCTCTATCCTTTCATTCATCTGCAGCTCCTTGTCAATGTAGAGATCCCGTCCAGGTATGTATGCCTCAGGCTGATAGTAGTCGTAATAGCTGACGAAGTACTCAACAGAGTTATCCGGGAACAATCCCGACATCTCCTGCCAAATTTGACGTGCCAGGGTTTTATTATGAGATAGGATAAGTGTAGGCAACTGCATTCTCTCGATTATCTTAGCCATAGCGAACGTTTTTCCTGACCCAGTGACACCGAGTAGAACACATCTTTCCTGGCCCTCTTCGATTTGCTTGACCAATACATCAATCGCCTGCTGCTGATCACCCGCACTATCGTATTCCGATTGAAGGATGAACATCACAAGGCCTCGATATTGTTATTGTCAGCGATTAACCTACGTAAATCATACTCCCGAGAAGGACCCATCCAGTTAGCATGGAAGAAAGGAATAGCGTATTCTGATACGCCTCCATCAGTTGTGCAGAATCAGAGGATGACTTGGCTCTCTCGGTCATTACATACAGGTTTATTCCGCCCATTGTGGTGGCAGACAGAATCCAAACAGGCGAACTAAAAAGTCCTGATTCGGTGAATTCGTGCATCCCAGCAAGTAGGAAGCATATCACCCATCCGATTGTAAGAAAAACGCTAAGATTCCTGGTCGCGATAGATCCAAAGGCTGCTGGGAAGGACTTGATTCCCTGCTCCTTGTCAACTTCCTTGTCCATTAGCGCGTAATTAACATCAAATGCGGTAATCCAAAGGGCTACACCGAGCGAAATGAAGAACACTTCCGGGAACCAGAGCAACTCCAATTGCTCTTGTCCTATTCCGAAAATCGCCTCCCATCCATGGTGATCAGCAGCAATTGCAACCCATGCACCAGCTGGTGCAAGAGCGAGGCAGAAACCAATCCAAAAGTGACACAACCATGTAACCCTCTTCGTGTACGGATATATCACAAAGGCCACTACAGGCAGCCATGACATCTTCAGAGCTACCTCATTCAGCCTCCATGCAGAAAAGAGTAGAATACCAAGGAATACTCCCGCAAGAATCCAAGACGATTGTACCGATATTGTACCAGACGGAAGGTGTCTTGTTGCGGTTCTAGGGTTCTCCGCGTCGATATCCCTATCTATAATTCGATTAAGTACCATTGCGAGCCCACGTGCTCCGACAGCCGCAAAAATAATCCAAAGACCATCTGAGATCTCGCTACCGAACTCTTTGTCCGCAAGTACGAAACCAATTAGGACGAATGGAAGTGAAAATAGTGTATGTTCGACCTTGACGAACTCCAGAACTTCCTTAGCGCCCATTTCAAATCCTCTGGGAAAGCCATGCATCAACTCGCCTAACCATCTCTGGGTCATGGAGGGTGACAGCAGGCCATCTTCGAACGGGGAGAGGACCATCATCAGACGGTATTGGAACCGTGGCATCCCAAGCTACTCTCGTACCAGTTTCATCGAAGTGAAGATCCCTGCCCACATCAAATCTGCAGAAAAGCTGCCATAGGAGCCTCCTCTTCCAATCTTCATGTCCCAGGTCCGCATCCGAGTCTGTGATGAACAGCCAGTTGAGCCCCCTCGAAGCATTAAGGCTCCAGATAGAATCTCTAATTGCTGCGATCTTCTCTCTCTGTAGACGCGCCAGATGATTATTGGTTACTTCCACAGTCTCCTCCGGACTAGGGCTGCCTTCAACTTCGGTAGTTACCACCATCATCGAAGGCCGTAACATCCTAGCCTGGACAATGCCCTCGATTGCGGATGCTGAGATTGCCAGAGATTCACTAACACCGCTCTCTTCTGGCCGAGAAATAGGATCCCCCTTTGATGGTGTGGTCGCATCGATGATCAACTTGTCATGTACATTCTCCCAGGGAGATGTGTGAGCCAGAGAATCAGCGACCATTCCTTCCAGTATGACCAGATCATCGGGAATATTGACCTTGTTATGGAGAGCGTCAAGAAGCTTCTCGAGATCTTTGACTTGATGCTCCTCATCGACAACTATGATTACTTTCAGGAACATCATCTGTCCAGCTCCCAGAAGCCCGAGAGCAGTCTTCCGCGCCTGGCGTGGAAACCTCTGCTTCGAGGAGACGACAGCGAGATTGTGGAAACCCGTCTCGAGAGGCAGGAAAGTATCGACGACATCCCTGTGCTGGAATTTCAATACTGGTAACAGGGCGTCGCCAATAGCCTCGCCTAGGTAACCGTCCTCCATCGGGGGTATACCGACTATCGTCATTGGTATAGTTGGGTCCTTCCTGTGAGTGATTGCTGTAACGTGCATTACTGGATACTCGTCCTCCAGGGAGTAGTGACCGAAGTGGTCACCAAACGGGCCCTCCATCCTTCTCTCTGAAGGCACTGTGTACCCTTCAATTACGAAATCGCAGTCTGCTGGGACCCACAAATCATTGGTCAGGCATTTTGTAATCTTGAGTCTTCTACCGCTCAGAAGTCCTGCAAACTCGTACTCTGAGAGGTTGTCTGGGAGGGGGGAGATCGCGCTGAAGATTACCTGAGGGGGCCCCCCAAGGCAAATCGCAACTGGCATCCTATCGTCTGATGCCTCAGCATGATCCGCACCATGCTTGTGTTTCTGCCAATGAAGGCCGACTTCATCAGGGCTGAAAACCTGGCTCCTGTACATCCCTAGGTTGTGAACTCCGGTTTCTGGATCCGATGTGACAACCAGTGGAAGAGTCATGAAGGGGCCGCCATCCTGCGGCCATGTCGTTGGTATGGGAAGCCTAGTCACGTCAGGATTGTCCATCCTAACCTGCTGACACTTTCCCCTTGAGATCTTTCTAGGAGCCATTGAAATTCCTTGTCTCAGCAACCCAAGACCTGTCCAAGGTCTCCTCAGAATCCCTCCTATATCCGGCTTCATGAGCCCAGTCATCATTTCACCGATCTCCTTTGGCTCCACGACACCCAGCGCGAGATTGGTCCTATCCCGGGTCCCGAAGAGGTTCATTGCAAGAGGGTACCTGCTGATACTTCCATCCCCCAACCGGGGCTGATCGAAGATAACCGCTGGGCCGTTCCTCTTTACCAACAGGTCTGCGATACAACCCGCTTCTAGCTCAACATCGACTGGATGGCTCACTCTCAACAATTCGCCCCTCTGTTCCAGAGCCAGTATGAATTCCTCTAGACTCCTCCAACCCATGCAATGACGCAGTGCTCTTGGCATGAGAAGGTTTGTCTGTTTTGGAGGTCATCAAACCGAGGGTTTCTTTGATAGTGCCCTTACCGTACCCTTGTGGGCGAAGAAATGACTGTCTGCGACGTGCTTGTGATAGGGGCTGGTCCTGGGGGTGGAAACGCTGCTCTGCAATGCTCACGGAAGGGCCTTTCGACCATAATTATCGAGGACCACCCAGAGATAGGAACCCCTGTCCACTGTGGAGAGTGCATCTCCGAGATAGCTTGCCAAAATCTTGAGCTCACACTCCCTGAGGAGGTAATCAGCAAGAGGGTACATGGGATAAGAGTGATATTCCCAGACGGTACGGAGAAGCGACTTACCGAGGAGGGGTATGTTCTGGAGAAACACCTCTTTGAGAGATGGATAACAGACGAGGCAGTATCCGCGGGCGCTACCCTCAACCTAGGTCACAAACTTCTCTCCATGGAAAGGGCTGAAGGAGAACCGTTTTCAGGATGGATTTGCGATGGAAAGGGGGATCAGTTCCCCATAATGGCGAAGATAGTAATCGATGCCTCTGGGGTCGCAGCTGTTTGCTCCCGTTTAGTCAAGCCAGATGGTGAGACCCCGCTGAACCAGAAGGGCAAGGTAGTCGCTGGGATGCAGTACGAGCTTCTAGAGGTGCCAACTGATGGTTATCTGGATTTCTACATATGGCCTAGCTACGCTGAGAAAGGGTACCTCTGGATGATTCCCAAGTGCGATGGGAGGGCAAATGTCGGGCTCGTAACTGAAGACAAGCCGAGGACGAAAAAGGCTCTCGACGAATTCATCGCAAACACACATTTTAGAGACTCAGAACAGACCCTGCCCCCGTGGAAAGAGAAGGGAAGCCCGGCCTTCGGTGGGACCATACCGATATCGGGGCCCTTCGAGCGGACCCACTATGACGGGCTGATTCTAGTGGGAGATGCTGCAGGATTCACCTCCCCCCTGTTCGAGGGTGGCTCCCACCTGGCATTGAAATCAGCCGTTTTCGCCGCACAAACCGCTGCAAACGCTATTTCAGAGGGAGACCTAACCTCAGATAGGCTATCTGAGTACACCAGGCTGTGGAAGGCAGAGTTCCCACCGTATGACAAAATTCTGAGGGGGAAGACAGCCCTCTTCGAACTATCTGATAGTGAGATGTCCGTTATGGCGACTTGCTTTCCCGATGAGATGTCGGGAATGGGAATCACCGGTAAGGCGATGGTCGGGCTCAGACTCCTGTTCAGAAAACCAGCCCTATACTTCAAGCGAATCGTGCCAGCGATGCTAGCATTCGGATATAGCAGGGCAAAGTACTACGGATGGTGAACGATGCTAACCTTTCTCGGTTACACGCTGGTCTCCCTAGCCCTGCTGGTCAGTCTGTACCTGGTAATCCGCCCCGAGGCTAGCTCACATTCTTCCTTGAGGACAGCTGCAATGGGGATCCAATCCTCTCCTTTCCTCCTTCTTTCGATATCCTTCCTTTTCGAAGCAACGTCGCTGGACCTGGTCTCGAGTTACGTTGGTGAAGGACTGCCTGTCTTCTACCGCATTTCGGCGGTATGGGGTAGCAGGTCCGGCCCACTCCTGATGTGGGCCTCTATGATGAGCGTACTCGCATGGTTGATGTCTAGGGACGGGACGACCGAAAGCTTCACTGTAAGGGTCATGCACTTGTGGACATTCCTGTTGTTGCTAGTCTCTGCGGGACTGCGCCCCTTCTCTCCGGCTATCCCTGGATCTGCCGGTGAGATCAGCCCATTGTTACAGACGGATCTGATGGTAATTCACCCACCGGTGGTCTTCGTCTACTACTCGTTGTGCCTTGCGACGGCTAGCATTGCGGTATCCGGTCTGATTAGGTCAAGACCCTCCGATGAGACCCATGCTTCGATGATTCCATGGGCTAGATACTCGTTCGTGGCAGGAACAATCGGCATAGGACTTGGTGGACTCTGGGCCTACACTGTTCTGGATTGGGGAGGTTATTGGGCATGGGATCCGGTCGAGACCGGGTCACTTCTCCCATGGCTCGCACTACTGGCCATACTCCACTCAAGAGCCAGGCCAAAGGCATCCAACCCCTATGCATTATCACCCGTTTTAGGAATGACAACTGGAGCTCTCGTGATGCATGCCACCCTTGTTACCAGAGCCAACGGAGTCTGGGCCTCTGTCCATGCCTTCGTGGGTGATGGGGAGAACTCCCTCCCGAGGGACCCATACGTAAGGGTCCTGGAGACCATCGACTTCACCCCAATAGGTTTCGAGATCACGGTCTACCTGGTGTCAGTTGTTGCCCTGCTCGGTCTTTCAGTAGTCCATGCACTAAGGGAGCAGAGAACAACTGTGCTTGCAAAGGGATCCCATACTCTGTTTGAGAAGAACCGGGCTCTAGCAGTCTTCCTGCTATGCTACTTCGCCGCTATCGGCCTCTGGATCGGCTCATCGGCAGTCCTATTCTTTGGGCTGGCCATCCTGACATTATTGGTCTTCGGGGATCAGGACGAACCTCCGGTCCATTGGGTCTCCCTCGGGGTCCTTCTGATGCTCTTCTCGGGATGGGCGTGGATCTCCGAGTGGTACCAGTCACTGGCTGGAATCGCGCCTTTCCTCCTAATCTGGGTCATCCCTGATGAACAGAAGGACGACTTCTTCGGGATCACTGAGTTAATTGCCGATCCCAAAAAGAGGGCCATCATGTCCCGGTCCTTTCCATGGTACTTGTCCGCGGTATTCTTGCTGCTGACCTGGGTCCTACTGACTGTCGAGATTGAAGGCACCAGCATCGAAGCGCACGAGTACTACGGTGCCCCTCTAGTGTCCCTGCTCGCAGTGGGGCTAGCACTGTACGCTTGGGGGGACAGGATAAGCGGCAGAGCAGGAGCAATAGTACTCTCGGTGACCTTGGCCCTCTCAGTGGTTCTAGCCGCTCTCTCGGGGAGGCTGGAGCTGCCCGGAAATCAGGACGGAGCAATCACCGATAGCGTTTCCAGGGGCGCTGTCTCTATGTTCATCCTGACCTGGTTGGCACTGGCCATCCCACCAACGATGCTAAAGCTATGGAGGAGCTCCAGGAAGACAGTTCCGGCAATCCTCCGTGGCGGCATAAGGATGCGATCTGCTCGAGCGAGGTTACTGGGCACCCACATCGCTCATGCCGGTATCCTGATTCTGCTGGTGGGGCATGTCCTAACCACTACTCTGGTCGATAGGACAGATCCATCCCACTTTGTCACACTAGAGAGAGACGTGCCGACACAGCATCAGGGGATGGAGCTCGTATTCACAGGGGTGGAGGTTCTATCCGCAGACGAGGAAGAATACGGATACCGCATAGGCGACGGCTACGTTGGAGTCGTAATCGAGGCTAGGAACGATGGTGCCCTGCTCGGGACTATCACGCCCGGGATGCTCCGCTTCGACTCTCCCTCCGGAATGGTGTCCGCCAGATCGGAGGTGGACAGGCTTACGGGGGCGACCGGGGACACGATAGTAATCCTGGACCTACTGCAGTCAAACGAGCTATTGTCATCGATGATCCTGGGCCAGACTGACGATGTCAACGAGGTCAGGGTCACCGTCCACCGACTTCAGGGCAGCCATCTAGTATGGGCCGGTTGGCTCATGGTGGTCTTTGGGAGCGCGATGGCATCCCTCACAAGAAGTGTAACTGAATCATCTGAGGCCGAGTAAAAGCCCTCACCGATCCTTACCGTTTGAATGAAAAAGGGGGAGCCAGTCGGAGGGCCCCTGAGGTGCTATGATGGATAATGGCTCAATCGTTCATGTAGACTATGATTTGTACAATGCTAGCAATGACAAGCTGATAGAGACAACAAGGGAGGAGGTAGCCAAGGAACACGATCTCCATGACGAAAACAGAGAGTACTCCCCAATGATCACAACAGTCGGAGATGGCAGACTAATACCAGGTTTCGAGTCTCACCTTGCAGAAGCCGAGGCTGGAAAGGATTACGAGTTCGATATCGAGCCTAACGAGGCCTATGGGGACAGGGACCAGAATAAGATTGAGACTATCTCACAGAACGTCCTCCTTAGGAGCGTCAGAGACCCTAACACACTAGCAATAGGGGCCCCTGTCGAGATTGGAGGGAGACAAGGAATTCTCCAGTTCATGAGCGCTGGTAGGGCTAGGATTGACTACAACCACCCCTTAGCTGGAGTCACCCTGCGTTACAAATACCAGATCGTAAAGGTCGTTGAGGACAGGGATGAGAAGGTCCAGACCCTGATGAAGATGAACACTGGAAGGGACGACTTCGAGATCGAATTCGATGGAGACGATCTAACGATGACACTTCCCGAGGAGATGGCATACGATCAGAACTGGGCTTTCACTAAGTTCTCCCTAGTAACCACTCTGAGGGAGAATGTAGGGGTCGCCAAAGTGATCTTCCGAGAGGTTCACGAGCCAAGGCAGATAGAAGAAGAGTAACTAGATTAGTCTTGGAATGATAACCGGTATTAGCAAAATCAGTAGTATGAATATACTACTAAGGCTGCTAATTCTATTCGATATATTCTCGATCCGAATCGGATTAGAAGAACCACTGATCTTTCTCAGAACCGAGTGGACCCCATCTCTAACAAGGTGACCACCATCGAAGGGGATCATGGGAATCAGATTGGCGAAACCAAGCAGGAAGTTTATCCAGACAAGCCAGAACAGGAAGTCGAACAGCATCAACATCCCATCGGTTCCGAGCAAGGACCCAATAGTTCCACTTCCAGCAATAAGCATCTCCCTCTCCTGTAGAATCATCGTCTGCCCTTCGTTTGAAATTGGGACATTCAGCATCAGAAGTGGACGAATCACAGTGAGTATTGCCGTACCCGTTGCTGAGTAGTCTCCGTCGATGAGTCTGGCATAATCATCTACTCCTGCTGTTGATGAAACAAGACCGGAAACACCCAGGAAAGCATCACCAGGATAAATTTCCAGCATTTCCAGTAGTTCTATTCTATCCTCGATAATGCACTCACTATCTTTCTCACAGTCTTCAATGTAGTACTGGTAGCGATCACCCATAGTGACAGTGATATTCCTCTCAGACCACGTATTGGTGGAATCATCCCTGGATAGTACGGTTAGTCGGGCAACTTCCCCAGCGGCGAGTCCGGCCATCTCATCAGAGAAATCGGAGTAATCAGAAATCTCGTTTTCATCGATATGAGTAATCGTCTCGAATGGCATAAGGCCAGCTTCTTCGGCCCCCCCTCCCACTACAATCCCTCTCGCATGAACGCCGTTGTTATGTGCCGCCATCCCACTGGCAACAGAACAAAGGAGAACTAAAACCACGTAAGTTACGAAGATATTGATCGAAGGTCCCGCTGCGAAAAGCCTCAACCTATCTCTCCTGGGGGCCCTCTCCATCTCTTTCTCTTCAGGTTCAGCGAAGGCCCCGATGGGGAGGGGCCCCAGTTGAAGAAGTCCGAAGCTCCTCAACCTCATTCCATGGGCTCTAGCCTGAATTCCGTGACTGTATTCATGAATCACTATTGCGACTATTAGTGCCAGGGCTGGCCACCAAAATGGGACGAAGCTGGTAACTCCTGGAATTAGAAGTAGATCGCTTGCAGGAATCGTTTCCTCAGGAGGACTTAATGCCACTGCTATTGCACTAAGGAGCAGAAGTAGAACAACCATGAACATTACAAAGAAGCAAAGCCAGATTGAGACTTCGCCGAACCCCCTCCAGAATCTCCTGGGTTGAGATACCGATTCGAGAAGACGCATTCCTCTTCTAGTTCTGATCATCAGGATGATACCTAGGGCTCTGGTTGCATTCATTTTGTCTAGGAGGCCAACCGACTCTGCGTACAACAAACCTGAATACCAAATTGCGAGAAAAGCCACCAACCAAACCGGTGCACCTAAGCTGTAGACCATGAATAACAATAGTAACGGAATAAGGATGCTCCTATCCCTCTCCTGCTCGGCCATGTGGATTACAATCGTCCTTGTCTCTTCAACCTGCTCTAAATCAAAAGTGAGAATAGCTTCGACTGTTTCGCGTGTCCATGTCAAATGCATTCAGAAACTCCTCGAGGAGTACCAATCGGAGAATCGACTCCTTGGCTAGGGAGAGGGATAGTATCGAGCGAATCTTAGTTCAGGCTGAACTTCATAGTGTTAGAGAAGAAGTCGAATCTGTCAGGCAATCACTGGAACAGCTCGAAGAGCTCCTTTGCGGTACGACAAATTAGCTAACCACGGTCTCATTAATCGATGAATTGTTTGTATTAGACCTCACACCGATCGCTCCTTCCGAACCACAAATCAATGACAGGAACTTGTGCACTGGCATTCCAGCGTCCCAGTCTAGATGAGGGGTGCCTCTACTTGATAGAGGAAGTGCAGGAATACTTCTGGATAGGTGTCTGAGCTTTCCAGTCAATCCTTCAACCTCTACTTTCATGATTCTCCAACTATCCCCCCTCACTCCCTTCAACCTGAAAGCGTAAAGAGGGAGGAGACCGCATTTCTCACCAGTGGATTTTAGAGATTTGTACTGATCCATAGTTCTACCTGAGAGGTATATCCTCTTGCCTTTGGACGTCTTCACCTCTATGGGGAAGCACACGTCCCCCCTAAGAGCAAGCAGGTCACCAGTACCCTCTGAACCACTCCCAGGGGCCCTGACTACCAGGAAAGGCCTCCTTACGACTCTCATAGCTTTCGCGCGCTCAACCTCAGAACAAGATCTAGTAACAGCGCGTATTCCCTTTATCTCTCCAGCAAGAACCGAACGCAACTCTCTTTCGTAACTGGTCCCCATGGTGCCTTCCAATTCTCAGGGTTATTGAGGACACCGGTCCAAATCACTGAATCTTTCCCTTTCTGTAATCCCTGGTTCTGTCTACACCCGGGAATTGATCCTCGCTTTCTCTGTAAATTGTTTTCATGTTATTAAGGAAGTTGTCTTCATTGGTTACAATAAGAACCATGTCAACTCCTGGATCATCCTCTCCATCCATCCATGGGAGAATTATTTCCATAGTCATTCTAGCTCCCTCTCTGTGCGGGTATGCGAAAACATCCATTCCAAGTGGGGGGAGAACCAGAGTCTTCCTAGGCTCGAGAGTTTCTACTGTCTCGAATAAAGCGGCATATGAGTTTCTCAGAAGCTCCCTCCTGAAGTTGTCCTGCGTGGGCCTTCTACAGTCTGGACCGACCACATGCACAAGTTTGGATACCGGGAGGTCGAAAGCATCTGTAGTCACAGCCTCCCCAACTCCACATGGCTGCAGATTTAACTTTCTCCTCTCTTTTGCAATATTGGCACATGCCTCCCTAAGGCCGTCTCCAGCGGCTTGCTGCATCCTCTCATCCAAGCCTTCTCTCCCGGCGAGTCTACTGTTCGCGGGGATTACCATGATATCCCCCTCCACGCCGACTATATCTCCGTAGAGAACGCGGACCTGTCCGTGCGTACATTCTCTCACGATTACGACATCGGCCATAAGTATGCGAAGGGAGGCCATCGGATATGTATTCATCGTAGGCGTTTTCAGAAAGAATAGGGAACTTTAATCGCCACGAACCCCCTCCCACAGGCATGTCAACAGGGTACGTCCTCTTAGATGTAGAGCCAGGAACGGAGTATTCGGTATTCGAAGAAGCCTCATCTCTGGCCTTCGTTTCTGATGCCCAAGTTCTATTTGGAGACCATGACATGATATTGAAAATAGAAGCAGACAGCATGGGAGAAATTGCAAAACTAGTTGTTGACTCAGTACGATCAATTGAAGGAGTGACGAACACGAAAACCCTGGCTTGTGCGGAATTGTAGTAATCGCATTTATCGTAAACCGGCCCACTTTGCCTCAGTATGCCGTTATTCCGGCTCAAGTTTATTATCTATGTAGTACCACAGGGAATCGGAGGAATCCAAGAATGGCAGACAAGAAATATTTCGTGTTAATGCAGAACGGCAAGGACACTGCTCAAGTGTTCCACAGTAAGCAGCCCAGAGGAGCAGCTCTGAAGGCGGCTTCAAGAGGTGTCACTGACATCCATCTCAGGGAAAGAGGAACAAACAGAGTTCACGTGTTCTCTGGATCAAAGAGTAAGGTCCCTAAGGGAGCAAACGCACCAGACTGGCTACCTGATATGATAAACAAAGCCAACGTGAAGAAGTTGCGAATCGACCGTATTTGAAAATAGTCTGATTCGACTTTCACATCTGGTTTTCGTGTAAAAGTAGCGGACGCTCAGGATTTTCGAA
>CACGHY010000015.1 GCA_902573085.1 uncultured Candidatus Poseidoniales archaeon | reverse complement strand
TTGGAGGAAGAGGGACGCAGTTAGAATCCCTCTGAAAAGAGCCGGAATTTTCCATGATAGGAAGCTAGGCATGACACATGAGTTCGATAATTGTGAGGTTGAGGTCAGGAAATCTGATCAGGGTCTTCAGGATTCCGATGGAGATTTACTTCCAAACTTCAGAATTAAGGTCTGGAACGACTCTTCCAAGGTCTCAATGGACATCAGGTCAGTTAGTCGTGCGAGGTGGACATTCGACCAACCAACTCGAATGGGCCTAGTTAGCCATCTGACCTACAACGAGTACCCATTCGAGGTTTTTAGACTAGAGATCGAAGACGAAGCAGGAACTAGGACCTTGTCAGACTATGATTGGATTCATGGCAATGCCGAGCACTCCTGGGGATTCTTACATTGATGAACTTGGATGGCAATCACTTAGAAACAACCATCTGAACAGATGGGCCATGTCTGAACTCATCGAGCAGTTCAAGTCCAACATCGACATGGACTCTGCTCGCTCTGATTTCCCCGAAATTACAGAATCAGAGACTCCGATCTGGATAGGAGGGCCGACAACATCCTCAATGGCCGACAAGTACATTCTCTCGATTTTGGTCCTCCTGGTGCATCTTGCGTTCTTCCTGGGAGAACTGCTAGACACTCCAGAGGGGGAAGGACAGGCTAACTTCGTCCTATCCGCGATAATTTGGCTGATAGACACAACGGGAGTGATGGGGTTTGTCATATGCATGCTAATTCTAACCAAGATTAATCACTATGCGAATTTCTCTACTTCTGGAAAGTGGACAACATCATGGCTCATTATTTGCTGCACTATTCCATTATTTTGGAAGATAATGGACTTAATGGAGTGGATAGGGGGTTTCCTTGGTTCTGACTTCACGAGTCCTCTTCCCACTTGGAACTACTTTTGGTTCGTTCCATTGGGTCTTCTATCATTCATGGTTATGGTTACACTTACGGTTCTTTACCAGAGGTCTTTCCACTATGCCGTAACAGACAAAAGGATACACATTAGACAGAGCTTCCTGTACTTCGAAACCAGTGCGCACGGAATTTCATACCACAAAGTGGAGAATCTTAAGGCCGATCCAACAATACTCGGAAGGATTCTAGGTTTTGGCAATATATACGTGGTTACGCGATCTGGAGTAGGCTTACAGGTCGAATCTCTGGGCGCTTCCGCAGGAATCCCGCCCGAGATTATCGAATCCCCGGGGGGGCAAAATGAGAATTTCCTCATTCCTTTTGGGTTGGATAACTTCGCAGAGACATAGAACTGTAGAGGCCAGTGACCCGGCAGACTGCCTTTATGGGATAAAGCGTCCAATGGACCTTTATCGATTGATAAACGAACTGATGGATGCCAATGTCGGACCGGCAGTTGAATAATTGAAGGTCGAAGTGAAATCAAGAACCCATGTTCCGCACCGTTCATAACCCTAAGTCCTCCCACGCACCCTGAGAGATATGTCGAACGAGGAAACAATCACTAAGGCGGCTCAATGCATTACTCAGGGAGATTTCATGGGAGCCATGGAAATCTTTGAGGCACATATCAACTCCAACAGAGAGGATCCTGCAGGTTACCATGGCTGGGCCGAATCTGCACTATTTGAGATACAAGAGAACGGGAACTTCGACGAGAAGGGCAATGACAGGATAAACGAGGGACAGGTTGCAGCCTACTTCAAGAAGGCAGCCGCACTTGATGCAGAGAGCACAGAGTATCAGGCTGCATATGCGAACGCACTAATTGAGTTCGATAGGATTCCAATGGCAATTCGGGAACTTAGGAAACTCAAGGATTTAGGAGATTCATCTGACGATTTCGATGTAACTCAGGATCTATACCAGGCAGCGAAGATGCTCATCGATAACATCGATTTCAAGACTAACTTCGATAGAAGTGAGGGCTTCGCGAAGCAGTTTCTCCCTGTAGCAGTTGAGTTCGCTCTCCTTGGAATGGGCTTCGCTTCCGCTGAGGAAGCCTTGGAGTATCTCCAGACCGAGTAGGGGTGAACGATTGAGCGACCGATTTTTGGTCGCGCTAGGCTATCATGGAGACTCATTCCACGGATCACAGATCCAGCCAGACGTTGGGACCGTTGAGGGTTCCATGAGGGATGCCCTGAGAAGACTCAGTTGGTGGTCAGAGGGATGCTTGGAGATGTCCAGCAGGACTGATGCCGGAGTCAGTGTTAGGATGAATCTAGCCAGAATAGATCTTCCGGGATCCGTCTCTGAAAAAATAAGCCCTGACTCCATAGTAAGGGCTCTGAACGACCACCTTCCGAAGGGTGCAGTCGCGATATCAGCAAATCGTGCACCTCATGATTCAAGAGTTAGATATGCGGACTTACGAAGTTACCTATATCGCTTGGACACGATAGAAGAATGGCCGTCAGAATTCGAATACGATGCGATTTTAGAAGCCTGCTCTTTGGTGGAGGGCCAACACGACTTCAGAAACCTCTCTAGGTTGGAACCTGACAAAGATCCAATCAGAACAGTTGATCGCTGCATTCCGTGGACTTCTGATGATGGGAGGCTGATAGGATTCTCAATTCAGGCAAAGTCATTCATCTGGAACCAAGTTAGGAGGATTGCATCAGCATTCGCCGGGATAGCATCTGGTAGGATATCTATCCTTGATTTGGAATCCGCACTAAACTCTCCCGAAGTGACTGTGGACTTGGGGAGGGCACCACCCGAGGGGCTCGTTCTATGGAACATATCGCACAAAGACTTCGACTCCCCCTTCTCCGGTGAGATGCCGATTTCTACTACATTCTCCATTAGGCCTAGCGATCCAAGAGAGTATCGGAGATGGGTTTCATTGTCAAAATACGAGATTGGTTTGGTGTTGGAGAGGGAGTGGATGTCCAGGCTCAGTTGAGCTCGATTTGCACCTCTTCACCATCCGAGCAGGGCAGCGTCTCGCGTAGAAAGGCCCCAGAAATCACCTCTGCGGTGTGTGTGTGCCTGGTAAGGTCGGGAACCAGGATCGCACATTCCTCCCATTCCCCCTCTGATCCGCGTATCCTCCCCTTGAACGCTGTTGCTCCCCCGAAGGACTTCCCGTCCCTTTCGAAACCCTCGATCCTGTGGGCTTCAATCGAATCGGCAGGAACTCCCTTCTCCAATCCAGCTAACACCCTCAATTGGAGGAATACATCCATGCTACCAGCCGCAACGTCCACATTCAGGGTACCCGGCCAAGCGCCTACTCCCAGGACTGCCTTGAATTGAGATTGGTAGTGCTTCTGGAACATGAACACGTGAGCCCTCCCAAGCCCACTGCTTACCTTCCCATAGACACGCATGAAGGGGGGCCGTACTGGCGACTCATAATATTCCGCTTAGATTTACAATACAAATGTCGTCCCTTGTTCGCCAACTGACCAACCCAATGATGACAACTCCCGACATTCGTCAGAGCTTGGGTCAATTACGGGATTTGTATGGTTAAGGTGGAAGAAAATCACCTCTGGGTCCCCGTCTTCCTTCCTTCCTAGCCTTCCTATTGTATCGGAAATGGGCGGATGTGGAATTTGGGACATGTCCCTGCCCCCCAACTCGTTTTCGCTCCAGAAGGTCCCGTCAATAAGTGCAAAATCAATCTCGAGTGACTTCAGCCATTCTCTGATGCTGCTCTGCCCGACCATATCCAGAGTTTCCACCCAGTCATCGTGATCTGGGAGGAATAGTAGGGAGGAAACTGGACCGATTACCTTGATAGCATGTGTGTCGGAGAACTCGTCTCGGTGGGGTATGGGTATGAACTCGAATTGGAAACCACATTTCTCAGAGGGAGAAAAAGGCACACTTCTCTCCACATTATTCACCTCGAAGGGAGAAATCAAGCCTCTTTTCCGAATGAAATCTATGACGCTCTTGCTTGCAATCAGACGGGTTCCGCTAGATCCCATAACTTCCTTTCCGAACTGCCCTAATCCGTCTATGTGGCCAAGGTGAGCGTGAGTGATGGTTACAGTGTCGGGAACGAGGGTGTTGCCTATCCCTAGAGAAATGGCGGCGATCCCGAGCTGCTGAGGAAGGGCTCTGGATGCTTCGATAAGGTGGAGACTCCCATCTGAGCCCTCTACCAAGCAGCATGCTGGATGCAGGGCCTTTGATGGGTCTCTTAGTGCAGAAACGCACCTACTGCATCCACATCCTGCCTGGGGAACTCCCCCATCCTGTGCTGTCCCGATCAACACTACTCTCACTTCATCCGGTGCCACAGGCTGGGATGGAATGCTTCACATCAATTCTCTCTTTGAGAAATCGTCTTCGGATCAATCAAAAACTAGTGTACCTTCAGAGAGTCATGCCAGTGGATATGTCCTGGATGAGGGACCGATACTCGGAACTCCGAGATCAGGGACTGGACTGGAATCCGCCTACGCTGGAGGCTGCAAGTGAGCCTAGGTGTAAAATAGATGGCAGGGAGATGATCATGCTTTCAGCAAATAATTACCTCAATCTCACGACTCACCCCAGGGTGGTCGAAGCTGCAGTGGAGGCAACCAGGAAGTACGGGGCTGGTTCCGGATCCGTTAGAGCAATCGCAGGGACGATGGACCTCCATCTCGAAGCAGAAAGGACCTGTGCCGAGTTCAAGGAAGTAGAGGCATCACTGATTTATTCAGCGGGGTACACCGCGAATGTTGGTCTCATCCCCACTCTGGTAAGGGGGCCTCAAGACGTAATCATATCCGACGAGTTAAACCACGGGTCGATAATAGATGGGGTTAGGCTGACAAAGGCATCCAGAGCGGTTTACCCTCACAACGACATGGAAGCTCTGGAGAGGGTTCTCAGGGAGAACAAGGACTCGGAAAGAAAGCTAATCATCACTGATGGGGTATTCAGCATGGACGGCGATATCGCCCCTCTCGATCAGATCGCCGATTTAGCCGAGGAATACGGGGCCATGACTTTCGTCGATGACTGTCACGGAGAGGGTGTTCTTGGAGAAGGGAGAGGGATAGTATCGCACTTCGGACTTCAAGGCCGGGTAACCTTCGAGGTGGGGTCTTTCTCCAAGGCACTCGGAGTACAAGGAGGCATCCTCGCGGGAAGTGATGATGTCAGGACACACGCACTGAACCACAGCAGGTCATGGCTACTCTCAGGGAGCCAGCCGCCAGGTGTCGCAGCAGCTCAGAAAGCCGCCATTGAGGTCCTCATGTCCGAGCCTGAGCACGTTCAGAGGCTCTGGGATAATACCACATACTTCCGAGACGAACTGGGGTCCATGGGCTTCGATACTGGGGTGAGTGAAACTCCCATAGTGCCTGTGATGTGCGGAGGGAGCAGGAAAGCCCAGGAACTCTCGTCTCTAATGAGGGAGGAAGGAGTGATGGTTGGAGCCATAGTCTTCCCTATGGTCGCACGCGATAAGGCTAGGGTAAGGACGCAGATGTCAGCGGGTCTCAGCCGCGATGAGTTGAACTCGGTCCTCGAATCATTCGACAGGTGTGGAAGAAAGATAGGCTTGATCTGATTCTTGTCATCAAAAAAACGCTGTTTTCCCAGATTTCCGTTATATTTGCACGATGGTCCTGTCGGAGGGATTATGATGGGGTGTCCGTTACCCCTGATGTTGGTGTACACGTGAGTGACGAAGAGACCATTTTTTCCATTACAGAAGGCCACTTGGATTCGGGCCTTCGTGGAATTCCAGTAGGTACCTGTAAGACCTCCTATGTTGATACGATTGACGGTGTGCACTATGTTGGCTACCCGGTGGGGGACCTTGCTAACCTGGAGGAGGAGGACATTATCTTCCTAATGATGCACAAGAGGTTGCCCGACTCTGACGAATCAGCGGAATTTCGCAAAGAACTAGCTTATCGCGGTGAGAGGATGCCAACCGGTGCCTTGCGTGTTTTGGAGAACCTTACTCCGGGGAGTGGCCACCCCATGGACTGGCTTTCTATCGGGATAATGGCTCTGGGCGCTGCTGAGACCACGGGAGACGGTAGGGTTGACTCAATGAACCTAATCGCTAGGATGCCAGAATTAATGGCAAGGATATTCCTCTTGAGAGGCGGCAATCCATACAATCTGCGCCCTAGGAATACCGAATTAGGACTGGTAGAGAACTTCGTTCACATGCTGGGCGTGGATGGGGAAAAGGCGGAGAGAATGAATAGGGTTCTGAGATTCTTTTTCATTCTGCACATGGATCATGGCGGAGGAAACCTCTCTACCTTCTCAGGCAAAGCAGTAGCATCTGGATGGGCATCGATTTACGCATCACTGGCCAGTGCGATGAACGCTCTATCGGGGCCACTCCATGGAAGAGCGAACCAGGCATGTCTGGAATTCATACAGAGAATAGGGACCTCAGATCCCGAAGAGATAGAAAAGTTCGTCAGAGCGGAGTTAGCAGCAAAAAGGCCAATCTACGGATTCGGTCATGGGGTTCTAAGGGGGGAAGATCCTAGGGCGAGCTTACTTTTGGAACTTGGATCCGAGGTATGTCCCGACGATGAGTATTACAAAATTGCAAAGGCGCTCAGGGAGGTCGTGCCTCCGATTCTCAAGGAGCACCCCAAAATTAGCAACCCATACCCTAACGTGGATCTGGCCAGTGGCAGCCTTCTCCACGCGATAGGGTTCAGAAAGCCAAACTACTACACCACCTTCTTCGGATGGGCTAGGGTGGCAGGGATCTGCGCCCAAATTCTCGACGAGCGAAATGCTAGGGGCGGAAGAGGCGTCCCAATTTACAGACCGAAGTACATCGCGAAAGACCAACCACACAGAAGGCTGGGCTGACTAAACGCTATGCTTAGAACCGGACCCTCTGTGTCCAATAATCCGAGGACTGCCCCAGGGTAGGCCTCCTTCGGTGTATTCAGACCACCTCTCCGAATTCCCAGACCACAGCATCCTGTTGCCCTGCTCCTCCAGAATCCCCATTTTCCTATTGACTTCCATCTCGTCCCACATCGGGAGGGAAGATGCTGCCTCTGCGATAACATCCCCCCTCTCCTCCGAGTTAGCAGCATCAATCCTTCTCCCCCACTCCACATCGAGTGGCTGGCTACCTGGCCTAGGCCACCTGGGGCTGCCATCCGGCTTTTCGAATAATGTTGGGTCCATATTGTCAGAAACTAGCGACACTCCAGCATTCAGCAGTGCATCTTCGTATTTCAGCGGGCAAGGCCAGACGAACGCCCCCATCCCCCTGCGTGCCTCGAAGAATCTCTTCAGACCACTGCCATGTAGGCTTACGGGCTTTCCAGGATGGACGTATCGCTTCCAGCCTACTAGGTAATGGAGAGCCATTCCGATAGATTCCATTCCCTCGTTCCGGAGACTGCTAGCAACCCCCTTCACAGTCGTCCTGGCAAAATTTGGGGCCGCCACTACTCTTTTCAGTCTCCAGAACCTTCCCCAAGACCTAATGTGGGGGACTAACCGAGTTACAGGGATGGATGAGTTAACTGATTTGGCAGCCTTACCAATCTTTGGCGAGAAGCAAGAGGCGAATACGGTCCTTTCCGGAAGTTCAAGAGGCTCAAGAGTAGTTTCGAGTCTGCTAAGCATCGATCCCAGATGACTCACAGTTTCGATTTTGGTGGATGGATGGGGTAGCTTAAATTCTATATCCACAGTTTTCCCTCCTTTTTGCCAGGAATCCGTGAAATTTCGATTCGCGAGAAGTTCGTCCAATGTAGAGGCCCCAACAGAACGGATGTATTCGGTAGGCAAATTCTCCACGCATCGTTCTAACATGGGACCAGGGCCCGGAACGAATTCGTCATGGAAGATGACGAATTCTCCGTCTCCATCAACCCTCAGGTCTAATTCGACCCCATCCGAGAACTCCATGCCGTGCAAGAGTCCCTCGATTGAGTTCTCATCCGGCCTCTCCCACACGCCCATTACTCTTGCGAGAAACAGTCACTCCAAGAAGACTGAGGATTGACTTATGGGGAACCTACCCATGTAGTTGGTGAGAAATATTACAGTCGGTGTTCGTGACAACACTAATACTCCTAGACTTCTAGGAGTCCTCGATTATCATGGCAGGAGAGACATGGAAAAAAAAGGAAGTAAGGGGTTTCGCACTCTATGATTGGGCAAAGTCTGGCTTCGAAACAAGCATCACAGCAGGCGTCTTCCCTGGTTGGTTCGCAGCTCTGTTCGTCACCGCTAACGGACTAAATGTTGAGATTGCCAGTATAGAGATGAATGCTGACAACATCATGACCCTAACTGTTACTTTCGGAGCCATTATTGTAGCACTTCTAAGCCCCTCACTTGGAGTAATTGCAGATAGGAAGCCAATAAAGAAAAGAACTCTCAGACTGCTAACAAACCTGGGGATATTTTCAGTAGTGGTGATGGGGCTCGCTCCATTTCTGTCAGTTGATCTGAAATGGGTCTGTCTGCTAATTTTCTATGTTCTAGCTACTTGTTCAAACAACTTGGCTAGCGTATTCTACAACTCTCTATTACCTCACATTGGAACTGAGGATGAGATGAACGAGATCTCAAACCTGGGCTTCGCAACTGGGTACGTTGGAGGCTGCGTTCTTCTGATTATTCACCTGGTACTTCTACTGGGCTCGGGTTTTGCAGACTGGGCCTTCACAGCTTCCATGGTCACGACCGGACTCTGGTGGTATGGTTTTGCAATCTTCACCTTCAGGTGGATCCCAGAGCCAGAGGTAGAGAACCCTATGGAAGACCTCAGTTTCAGGGATAGCACGAAGCTTGCAATTTCCGAGGTCATGTCAACACTGAAGGAGTACAAGAACTTCAGGACACTGTTCCTATACATCATCGCATACTTCCTTTTCATAGATGGAATAAACAGTATTCAGACAGTGGGGGCGATTTACTTTGTGGTAACTCTTGGTTTGACCACATTTGACTTGATACTGCTTGTTCTAGCACTCAATCTCTTCGCAGCCCCTATGGCGATAGTTTTCTCTAGAATCGCGGACAGGACTTCCACCCAAGGAACCCTGCAGGTTGTACTCGTCATCGCTACTGTAGTGACTTTCTTGGGAGTAACGTTCGCCCCCCTTGAACTCGATGATCACGAGGATTTCGATATACAGTACGAATACACGGACGCTGGCCAGTTACAGGTAAAAGTGAACAGCGGAATAACAGCATTAGTTCAAGATCCCGATGACCAAGAGCAAATTTGGGCTAGTGAATACTCCGACATTCTACCTTTGGAACAGGACACTAGCTCACCAGATGATATTCTTAGGTGGAAAATTACACAGACAGATTCTGATATCCCTTACATCATCACCCTCGGAAATTCGCCCGTCACTCATGCTAACGTCGAAGAAAGAATTTCTTCCTTATCAGATGAGCTGAAGGACAGCAGATTCAGCATATCTTTCGTGGGTGGAAGTGAGGACATACAGACGACAGGCATCGACCACGTGACTAACCTAGGCGATCAAGCATTGGATGGGGTGGCCATTGCAATGAGGGATTTGGTTTGGGCCCCTCTAGGTGTAGCGATAGGCGTCCAAGCTCTAATCTTGGGCATGCTCTTCGGCTCTATTCAGGGCGCCTCCCAGGGACTCGCAAGGAGCCTGTTCGGTAAGATGGTCCCGGAGTCAAGATCGGCCGAGTTCTTCGGATTCTTCGGATTCTTCGGAAGGGTCGGCAATGTAATCGGACCTCTCGTATACACTCTGTGCTCAATCTTCATAGGCGCAAAGGTGGGGATTCTGGCGATTGCTTTCATAATCCTTGCAGGGACAATTGTTCTATTCCGCGTAGACGTTGAAGACGGAATAAGGGTTGCAGAGGAATACGAAGCCAGCGTCAATAAGGCCTAGTTTCACTGGCCCCTCAATTCTTCGAGTTCCTTAATCACAGCTGCTTGGGTAATCCTCCCGCCCTTATCCCTCAGTCTCGAGGCCACTAAATCAACCTCCTCGCCCTCGGCTCCAGCTGTGACTGCCATGTTCCTGACGTGCAGCTTCATGTGACCTGCTTGGATTCCAACAGTAGCTAGGGCACGCAGTGCTCCTAGGTTCTGGGCAAGCCCAGATGCCGCCATCACCTTGGCCAGCTCGTCCGCGCTCTCGACCCCTAGAAGTGCGACATTCGCCTGTGCACCGGGGTGGACCCTTACAGCCCCCCCCAACTAGTCCAACTGCCATGGGTAGCTCGATTGACCCAACCAGATTGCCCTCTTCGTCCTTGGACCACTTGGTCAGAGAACCATATCTCCTCTCGTGAGATGCATAGCTGTGCGCACCTGACTCTATCGCCCTCCAGTCCTGACCACAGGCTAGGGCCACTGAGGAAATTGCATTCATGATGCCCTTGTTGTGAGTTGTCGCCCTGAAGGGGTCCGCCTCAGCGAAGTGGTAAGCCTGAATCACCCCGTCTATCACTTCTGCGCCCTTCACTGCATCATCTCCTCTGTCTGACATCTCCTTGGGAGTGAATACGGCACTCACCCTGGCAAGTCGTAGGACTGCCAAATTGCTGATTATCCTCAGTATCACGGTACCTCCGGTAATCTCCTCTACCTTTGGGGCGATGGTCTCCGCCATCGTATTGACAGCATTTGCACCCATAGCATCCCTGCAGTCTACGTGAATATGCACGATTACCATCGGCCCTGAGCCCGTCTCGATGACTCTGGCATCTAGGTCCTTGCAACCACCACCGAACTTGACCAGTATCGGATCAACCTCGTTGCAACTGGAAACAAGCTCCTCCTTGGATGAAATGATCGAGTCCCTTGCCCCTTGCGGGTCGTCGCACCCCACGACCTGGATCTGACCGATCATCACTGGATCATCGTTGTCCGACTTGAATCCCCCATTAGCAAGGCACCTCTTTGCCATGTTGCTAGCAGCAGCTACGACACTCGGCTCCTCCAGCACGAACGGTATTGCGTAGTGCAAACCGTCAACAACGAAGTTCGTTGCAACCCCTATTGGTAGGGAGTAAGTCCCTACGACGTTTTCGATCATCCTGTCTGCGGACTCCTCATCCAACTCCCCTGTTCGAGCCCAGGCCTCGACCTGCTCCTCACTCAATTCTGCTATCTCTGCAAGCAGCTCTCTTCTCTCAGAAACTGATAGTTTGTAGAATCCTCCGATGCGACTGTTTTCTATTGGCATAGTACTCAATCGCAGAGACATGGCAACGGGCTTCTAACCTTTTTCGAGCCGAAGACACTTCAAAAAAGCGTTAATTTGGTCGTTAACGCTTCGTTAACGCTTTGTTAAACCGTTAACAATGCGTTAATCCAGTGTAAATAGAAATTGACTACTGCTGAGAAGTTTCAAGGTAAAGCTATCCGGATTTCCAGATTGACCCGTTAATTCGAACTGTGAGACCCGTAATTATGCGTGAATATTAAGAATCCCAGATGTGCCTGGTTGTCCATGGTAGTCGGGAGGGTTTCATCATTGGATATCCCTACTCTCAGAGGAAACCCCTTCGACTCTAGACCCATTGAGAGGAATCGTGCGAGCGAGATAGTAGGGCGGCAGGAAATTCTGATTCGATGGAAGGAGCACATGCACTCCCATTCACCACGGCTAATCCTACTGTCCGGGGAGAGAGGTTCGGGAAGGACTTCACTGATTAATGCCATTTCCTCACAGACCAACGAACGCTACATCGGTACATATTGGCATAATGATGATCCCCTAAATTGTGCTCTGGACGAACTTGCAATCACATTCTGTGGTTACGAGGTTCCCCCAACCATGCACCAAAAGGTGGAGAGGGTGGTGGAGACTCTCGACTCGAGCTCTGGACCCCTCCCCCTAGTAGCCCTAGACTACCCTGCTCATGTCGATGTCTCATCATTCCTACCATTGATTCTCCCCATCCTTCAGCGTTTCAGGGCGCTAGTCATCATCTCCCTTTCCAATTCTCAGCTGGCTTCTCTAGATGATGGAGTAAGGGAGGTTTTCGATGAATACGCCACAATTGCTCCCTTTTCGAATGACCAGATCCAAACCCTTTGCAACAGCAGAATAAGAAAGATGTCCCCGGAGAAGTGGAACATCAATGAGGAACTCCTGGAAGCCATCTCTGCTAGGACTGGGGGAAATGCAAGATCAGTAGTCAGCCTACTAAGGGATCTGGTAGATGAGAGGAGGAACATGGGCAAGGAGGGTACTCTCGAATCTCTAACTAGTTGGAATCCTCCAGAAATCAACGATCTTGGCAAAATTCCTGTCGTCGAACCAATAGACGAGAATATTCACGAGGAACCTGAAAATAGTGAAATACAGGCAGAAGAAAAGAGCAGTAAATCAGTTTTCGATTTCGAGCCGTTGGAGAATGAAGAGGAAATTGTACAAGATCCAACAGACGATGAATATTGGGATGTAGAGCCCGATGACATGTGGGAAGAAGAGGAATCGGGGGGTATCGAGGAATTCCAAGAAGATGTAGAAGAACCCGTTCCCCCACCATCAGATGACGATCTTGGAAATACTTCAGATTGGTCAATGGATGATGGTACCGCGCTTTCCATGGAGGCCGGAACAGAACCTCCTCAGAGGGACTCAACTAGGGGTTTCTTTGGACTTGTTAGTAGATCTAGAATAACTAATGACGAAATGCCTACTGGACCAGACGATTCCGTTCCTGTACGGGATGCCGATGTAGAGAGTCCACCGCAATCATCTGAAAGGGCACAAAAGTCCCAACAAGATCCAGTTATTGATGAATATCGAATGTCTGTGAATACTGATGATCCTCGATTGGAGGAGAAACAGGTATTGTTCTCGGAGGGGGAGCTTTGGACTGTCGACTCAGAATTGGAGGATACTCTCCCAGAAATCCAAGAAGATGCCCACTTCGAGCCTGAGGAGGATCTTTCAGAAACGGAGATAACAACTCAAAGTGAACTGGAAGAGACTGAGATGGAGGCCCAAAGGCCCATTACTCTCCTTGGACCAAAGTGGGAGTCAGAGAAAATCGTGGACAGCGACCACCTATCCAGTATGAATGACGCGGAGAGGCTCATAGTTTCCATAGCCTCCTCTAGGGAGATATCTCCCTCCGATGCCGAGATCCAAGCCCGTCTGGAGGTTGGAAGGCCCCGTCTTTCACAGATATACAATTCTCTCCACAAATCCGGAATTCTAGCAGTTAGGAAGCAAGGGAGGAGTCGACTGTTCAAGATTAGCGAGGATGCCGGAGAGCTGTTAAGGGGGGCGTGAAGATGTCAGAAACCATCACACATGAGAGAATTGAGAGGTACCTATCACTAACTGCAGAGGCTAGGGAGAAGGCAACACCCATCACCTCAAACAAACGGGATGAAGACAGGTTAGCAGACATGCTTCGGATGTGTGATGACTATACTCGTGACGCCAGGCATTTTGCATCCGAGGGAGATCTCGTCAGCTCATTCGGAGCGATAAATTACGCTCATGCATGGCTAGATGCGGCAGTCAGAATCGGCTTTCTCGACGGACATGGTGATGATAGGCTATTCACGCTGCCCTAGGCCTCTACCAGTCGTAAAGATGGTCCCGAAGTGACTTCGATAAATGAGCATCCTCTTTCAACCAGCTTCCTCTTAAGTCCCCTGTCAACAGTCAACACTGGCCAACCAGTCTGGATCGATATCTCCACTAGGTTTGTGTCAGTATGCCCCTCGTCCGACTTTATGACCTCGGCTCTAGAGTAGAGGAGATTCAGAAGCAGCCCCCCTCTTCTGCCAGCGAGAGAATCTAGCTCCCTCCTTACGGAATCAGTTATCTTAAGCTCTGCCTCACCTATTGCCTTGTTCAGTGATATGTCCAAGTTCAGGCCTGCATCTACCAGAGAAACCCAGCCACAGGCATCTACTAGGACGCATACCATTGAATCAGCCCGAGATAGTCCCATGCCCGATTAGCCGCCATCTGGAACCGACTCTTCTGGAAAGGGTGATCCTACTCCCCTCCTTGGCGCAAATCGGAAGCCTGAGAGCCAGCTTCGCCTTCTTTCCCTTGATGTTGGCGACAGTGCCCACGCTTGTTGCAGTGGCGGAGTTTACCATAAGCATCTCATTAGGCTGTAAGGGCCTGATGCCACCCTCGACATCGTCCCCTGACACCATCTTCTCCAACAGTTCCAGGTCCAAGCTCAGCTCCTCCCATATTGGAGGCAACTCCCCCTCTCTGGCCATCACCTGCCCAGAGAGGTCATCGGCCTTCGTAGCCAAGGGGTCTAGTGGGGTGGAAACCCCGCAGAGTCCCCCCGCAAAGGCAGTCTCAAGGTCGCTACCGCCACCCTGGATGCCCTCTATGGTGGTCTTGAGTGGCTCCCATCGGGTCTTCCCACCCTCCTGGACTCTCCTACCGGGGGCTATTAGGATGCTATCTCCTACGCTGAAGGACCCCTCTACAATGCTCCCACCGATCACACCGCCTCTGATTTCCGTTGGCCTCGAGCCCGGCCTGTTGACGTCGAAGGAACGAGCAACGTACATCAAGCCGCTCTCGTCCTCGGTCCTGTCTGGAGTGGGGATTGTCTTCTCTATAGTCTCGATGAGGATATCGAGATTTACGTCGTGATGCGCAGAGACGGGAATTATCGGAGCGTCTTCGGCTATAGTGCCGCTCACAAAATCCTTGATCTCTTTGTATGATTCAATCGCCCTCTCTTTGGTGACTATGTCTATCTTGTTCTGCACTATGACTATGTTCTCTATACCTGCTATCTCAAGAGCAGCCAGGTGCTCCTTGGTCTGCGGTTGTGGGCACTTCTCAGTCGCCGCTACCAATAGCAGAGCACCATCCATAATCGACGCACCCGAAATCATCACTGCCATCAGGGTCTCATGCCCGGGGGCATCAACGAAGGAAACAACCCTCAGGAGGTCGCCCTTTCCCTTATCACCATCAGGATGCTTGCCCTTGGCGTAATGCTCTCCATCCTTGGTCACGTGAAAAGAGGTATCTGCGTATCCTAGTTTGATACTGATCCCCCTCTTCCTTTCCTCAGAGTGGGTATCTGTCCAGGTCCCAGAAAGAGCTTGAGTGAGTGTGGTCTTTCCATGGTCGACGTGTCCGACCATACCGATATTGACTTCGGGCTGTTTGCTTTTTGATTTAGACAGCTTCAACCACCCCAGTCGTCACTCCTCTTCACTAGAGGACTGTTCGACTGCGGCTTCCTCTCCACCAATGATGGCGGCCAGAGAGCCCTTTCCAGATTCTACTACCTTGAGGTTAATCTGGCGCGTATCTTGGCTGATTACGTTACCTCTTAGATTCCTTCTTCTCCTCAGGCCGTCGTACTTATATCGGTACTCCTTGCTGTTTTTGTTCACGAACTTCTTCCCCTTGTATCCTATTCCGGCTGTGATAAGCACTGACTTGACTCCTGATCCATCCAAGTCTGGCCTCATCGGCCTCCCAGTGATATCAGAGCCACCGGTTATCTCCAGTTTGTAGCCATTCAGGACGATATCGCCGTCCCCGACGAACATTCCATCCACAGAATCGCCTATCTTCTTCCCAAGGAAGTGGTTGTAATTGGCCCCTGTGATGTCCAGTGCGTAGGATTTGCCGCCAGAGGTAGGATTGGTGTCGTTTACCACTGCCTTGAAGGACTGCTCACCTGCCATTAGTTCACCTTGGACGGCCCCCCGACATAAGGCCCCTATAAGAGCGGTTCGGAGTGTTACTGCTCCTCTATCGTTCGAGAAGACTCTTCTCAATCCTGTCTCCAATCACGGCAGGAACTGAATTGGGCATCGTGATATACTGTGTTCTCCCTCTCCCTATGTTGGAACTAGACGCTCTGCTTTTTATTAGCCCCTGAGACTCGAGGTGCTTCAGATATTTCCAGAAAGTCGTGTACCCACGTGGATCCTCGTTATTTTCCTCACATACCAATTCGTACAACTTCCTAGATTCGCCACTGGAGATTTCTTCTTCCTTCTTCAATCTCCGACAAATGCCCAGTAGAACCATCCTCTGATGAGTGTTCAGCTTGTCGATCTGGCTAGGCTCTACCGATGGTGAGTGTGCCTCACTCGGCAGCACGTCTTCTTTCAGTACCTTCTCCCTACCATCCATCTCTGCCCTTCTGATTGAATTATCGAGTAGTTCGATCGCCATTCTAGCATCTCCCCCCGACTCCTCAGCAAAGGCCCCGATCTTTGCTAGAACCTCGTCGCTAATGGCACCAGGCCGACAAGAGGCATCGTAACGCTGCCTAGCTATCCCTTCCAGATCAATCGCTGCATAAGGGCCAAGTTTTATCCCGTTACTCGCGCCGAGCCTTGATTTAATTGCCTTCTCGAATAGCGAAAAGAGCGATTCTTCCTGACTGACCAAAATCAATGAAAGCGATCCATCTCCCTCTTGGTCTTCGTCTATCCTGAGAAGTTTGTAAATCAAGTCAGAACTGTCTCTCCTGACAAGGACGTCAACTTCGTCTAGGATCAGTATTAGGTGTGATTCGTGATGCCTCAGGTTTCTTCTAATGTTCTGGATTACCTCTGCCGAGCTGAAGCCACGCTCAGGATGGCCAGAATCAAGAGATAGGGCAATCTGCTGAAGAACCTGGGAAGAGGACGGGTGATTCCTGCAATTGACGTGAGCAGTAGAGACCTTTCTTCTACCTTCCAATTTTGATGATATATCCATGCAGAATCTACGAGTCAAAACAGTCTTTCCAGAACCCACATTTCCTGTTACGACCGCCTTACAACTAACATTGGGTTTCTCGATACCCAGGAACATCGATGCCAATTCTCGAAGCTCTCCTCCCCTCCCAACCAACTCTGGAGGCGTCCAATCATACGATAGGGGCTCCTTTGAGACTAGGATCAAACCCTCTCCTATCCTATCTAGGTAGTCCGCCATTATCCAGTTCTTTATTTCGACGTTCTTAGACATATTTGGCTCGAGACCACCTAGAGACTCGAGATAGTAACCCCCCATTTTCTTCGGTGTTTTGATAGGCTTGTCCGCATCAGCATTAACTGAGGCAGTGCCATGGTGCTGAAGCGAATTTTCAAGAAGCCCACCAGAATGGGCCTTTTCGGAGCTACATTTCTGGCTGTTTTTCAATCAATAAACGGCTCTGGTTTCTCCGACAACGTTGCACTTAGAACCGGCTTGCAGGAACGTCAAATTTGTCACAATATCAATTCGGGAGGAGAATCAATCAAGCAATGCACATCGGGAGGAATACCAGAGGGAAAGGAGAAACTAGTTTTCCCCGAGGATCTAACATTCGAAATATGGGGTAGTCTGGATGTTGGAACGATTGACTATGCAATCGTTGCATTTCTGGCGTATACTCTTACAGCTCTTTGGGTCCACCGGCCTGTTGCTAACTCCTCTCTTGGGGCCAACAAGAGGAAACTGGTCGCTCTCAAATCGATCCGCTGGATTCGCATAGCAGTACTTTCACTTATTCTGGCCGTATTGTCCACGGCCAACAAAAGGGGAAGGTTCGCGGAGATATACAACTCCTGGGGGTTTGGAACGAAGACTGAGGGATCTTTTGGATGGCATGACGGATCTTTTGGATTTGAGCCATTTGAATGGGGGGTTCTAGATGTAGTGGAACTCGTAGCCCTCTATTCATTCTTCATTTACGGAATTTCGAGGGGTTTGGAGGTAGATAGAGCGATTCTGAACCCTATTCCCGATAATCGGAACTACATTGAGAAGATTTGGGGAGGAATAAGTGAAGCAGAGAGGGCCCAGAGATCCGATATAGAGGGGGGGGGCTGCCAAGGCCAACCAGTCGTTTACAGACCTAGTAAAGCTTCTAGGAGCGTCTGCATCTCTAAATGTCGCTGCGGCATCTCTGGACGAGGGAAATGTGAAAGTAGCTTTCAACAAGTGGAAGAACCTGACTCACAAAAAGGGCAAGCAGAACAAGGATTGGAAGGCGTTATCAGAATCTTTGGATCAGGCCGGTAGATTTCCTGATGAAGAGTCAGGAGAAGAGGAGTAATTAATCGGCGGTTTAAAGCTAGGATATCTTCTGGGTCAACTGGGGACAGGGAATGGCAGACGAACTCACTAGGGAACTCGTGTCAGATAGGCTCGTAGAAATCTTCTCCGCATCCTTAGAAGGGAGCGAACTGGATAAGGCCATTGCAAGTGTGGACAAGCGACTGGATAAGTTCGAAGGAAAGTGGGCAGGACTAATAAAATGGGCCGAACAAAAGTACGGACTTCCAGAGGAATCAGGAGATGGGGGAGGAGTTGAGGATAATCAGGAGGTTCATGAAACAGAATCTCAACCCGAGGTCCATGAGGAACCTGTGGAGGAGATTAATGAATCCGCTGAACTCACTAGAGAGGATGCATCAGCGAGGCTAGAGGCAATATTCCGGTCCAACCTAGAGGGCCAAGAGTTAGAGAAATTGGTTTCGACCATCGAAAAGAGGCTGGACAAGTTCGAGGGTAAGTGGCCGAAACTAATTCTTTGGGCGGAGGAAAAGTACGGCCCAGCTTCAGAAACTCCAGTCTATGCAGAAACAGAGCCCATCGAAAGCTCTGAAACATCGGGAATAGAACAAACACTGGAATTGATAATCTCTGGGAATTCCGAAAGTGCCCTAATAGAGCTGAAAAAAATGCTTTCCAGTAATCCTTCTGATCCAGATGTTTGGAATGTCTTCTCGTCCTATTTTTCTTCTACAGGAAAGCCAGGTAGAGCCAATGCCTGCGAGGAAAAGGCCCAATCTCTTTCTTGACGAAAAAACAAATTTTCCCTAGATATCGGGAATATTTGCTTGGACCACAATTAAATGTGACACTTACTCCCCGGGGGTGGTAGTTTTAATGGCTAAGAAGATCCCACAGGATGTAGCCTTCCGTCTCGCTCAAAAGGCGAAGGAAGCAGAGAAGAAGGCGAAGGATGCAGAGAAGAAGGCGAAGGATGCAGAGAAGAAGATCAAAGAAGCAGAGAAGAAGGTAAAGGAGGCGGAGAAGAAGGCTAAGGAGGCCGCAGAGACACTAGCAGACGACGACCTAGACTTCGACGACCTGGACGACTTCGACGACCTGGACGACTTCGACGACTTGGACGACTTCGATGATATTTCAGATTCGGCAGGCGACTCCGGTAAGTCGCCAGAAACCAATCAAGATGATACTCCCCCTGAGGATGATGACCTCGATGCCCTGATGAAGCAGGCATCCAGTTCAGAGTCTAGCGAGCAAAGGGTGCAGCGAGCGCAAAATTTAGCGAAAGAGGGCGACTTCACGGGAGCTCTAGAGATTTGGAAGGAATTAACAGCAAGCAATGCAGACAACCCTGAAAACTGGCGTGGGCTAGCCTCCGTTCTAGATTCCAGGAATCAGCCAGGAGACTCTACAAAGGCACAAACAGCCCGGGACCATGCGGATAGGATAGAGACTACGGCAATCGCAGAAAAGACAGGAAGAAAGATGGAAGACATCATTGCAGACCTTATGGACGATGGAATTCTGAATTTCAGTGCCGGATCAGATGCGAAGGAAACCGAGTGAAATCACAATCTTGATGATATAAAATAGCCACAGTTACCATTCACATTAAGAACTCGATACCCTTGGGGAGGTCAGGAATTACCATGGTCGAACTGAATGATAACCAAAGAATGGGTCTGCTAATTGGGGCAGCTGCGATTTTGATATTCACAATTGTGAACATGACTGGACTAATTTTTGACGGAGAAAAATTATTCGTTATTGATTTAATTATTGAAAATTCTGAGTGGGGAGCATTTAGGGGCGATACCGGATTCAGTACTCAAGACATAGTCGGACTGGTGGTGGCAGGCATCATGGCGGCACTTTACTTCGTAACCGCGGAAGAGGAACTTGACTGGGAAGCTCTCCTTGGTGATGATGATGATGACGAAGAAGAGTAAAAAATCTGATTAGTTTTGAAAACCAAAAAGTTGGCTTAATTGTCATGGTATTTCGTCAAATTTGTAACCTAATTCCCATTTCTTTTCACCGAGTGCTACTTCAAGCTCGAACGGCGTGATAAGCGGCTTTGCATATCGAACAGAGTCGTCGATGGCAATCCTCGGACAGGCGGTGTTTACAAAGGCATCAACAGGATAGAAGTCGATCAATTCAGGACCCACATGTTCCAATGCCATAAGATAGCCTCTTTTTCCATGCTTCTCGATCTTCCTCTTCATCCTAAGTGCAAGGTTCCTCCTCATCTGCCCGGGCTTCTCTCCGATTAGGATGCCAAAGGACTCCGCTTCGTCACAGGACATTATCAAACCAAATCTCTGCCTCAGAATTCTCTCAATCCTTTCGAATGACATTTCTTCTGCCCCACCCGTGTATGGGTCTAGCATAGCAAGTGGTTTTCCAGTGTGTAGAACAAGCCCAATGGGGTGGAAATCTCCACTACCGAGGAATAGGTAGTGCCCTATCTCATCGCTATCACCAGAATAGTTGCAGCCAAGCACCTGTCCCGGGAATGATAGTCTGGCACCTCCGACCGGAACTTCGACTTCATATCCAACTGCTTCTAGCCTTTCTTTGTATTCAAAAATCAAGTGGAGATGCTGAATGCTACCCACCAGGCCCAACTTGGTGCCCTTGAGCGGGGAAATCCTGCCCACAGCGTCCATGAAAGCCTCCTTGGCTTCCTCCTCACTCATTTCATGCTCATCCGCAACACGTGACAGTCGAGCCTCCGCAATCCTCCTATGGTGTTCTAGAATGGGAAGAACGGGATCAATCGCGGGATCACCATCATAAGTCACGTTGATAAATTCCGTAGGCATTCCTGAGTCTATGTTCATCTGAGAGTGGCCCATGTGAGCCACTAACTCTACTCCCATCCTCTGCATCTTGTCGTGAACAAGGTCACAGGCACCGTAACACGGATCAGCTGCCAATATGATTCTCGCTGAAGTATCCTCTTCTATGGAATCCATCATCTCCAATGCCTGCAGTTTAAGCCCCTCCGGAACTTGCAGTGCTACGAGTCGATTGTCATTGGCCTTGATTCTCTCAATTAGGTCGTCCAGCTGGAACTCATGTCTATTCATGTCCATTCTATTACCTACTTTTCGACAATCTCCACTCTTCCTTCAACGATGTCAATCCTAGCTAGGGTCTGAATTGGCCAACTTGGGCGCTCCTTAGCCAACCTCTCTCTCCCTTCTCCCTTCTCGATAGCAATAATGACTCCTTTCAGGATTGCTCCCATTTCCTCCAATGCTTCCAGAAGGGGTTCAATGGTCCCTCCTGTTGAGATGACGTCATCTACTACAAGCACTCTCTCTCCGGGTTTGATATCATTGATGTAAGCGGTCGAACTTGAGTATCCTGTCGAAACGTCCACTCTAACTTCTCCTTCCATCCCATATGATCTCTTTCTGATGACAACTGTTGGCTTCCCAGTTCCTTCCCCTACAGCTGCAAGCAATGGGAGTCCCATTGCTTCGACGCTTACTATTATGTCAACCTCCGACCAGTCGACCATATCAACAATCAGATCTCTGGTTGCTCTGAGAACCTCTGCTTCCATACGAGGGATTCCATCAGAGATTGGATGTATGAAGTAAGGGTAATCCCCCTTCCAAATAATTGGTGCTCCCCTTAGAGAGTCTTGTAGTGTTTCAAGAGGGTCTGCTCGGGACATGTCCCGTTGACCTCACACTAGGCCCTTCAAATGCTCGGCACCTTCTACTACATTGACGGTACAAGGTGTTGGGAATTTACATCCGGCCTTCCTCAATGCCTCCTTTGCAGCAATGTAATTTTCAGCCTCGGTCTTGATGGAGATTACTGTCTGTCCTCTTTGAACTCTAGCGGCAGTGCCGACATTCTTGCCGAAAGAGAGGCGCATTCCTTGGGAGACCCTGTCAGCACCTGCTCCAGTGGCCTGTTTGTTCTCCCTTAGGATTTGGTGAGGGTATGTGTGCATTCTGAGGGCATATCCCATTGCCCCAGCATCTTCCCTGATTGTTGAGTTAGCCACCTGTCTTGCTGCTTCCAGAGCCGAATCCCTAATCTGGCAAGCGTTGTCTGCCGATAACTCGAGAGCCACCGGAAAGCCTCCAGTCTCGGCTCTCTTCCTGTTACCCATGTGATATCGTAGAATTCTATTGTTTGGAACCCCGCCAGTGTATTCTCTCCTAGTGAACGATTGCCCCTTGATCTGCCTGTACATCTTAGCAGGTTTGCGTGCCATTCAATCACCTCGATGGCCGGCCACCGACCCCCCGTATTTAACGGTGAGGCAGTAGCATGGTTCACGAATCAGCCGATAACCGTTCGTTTTCTCTTTGAACTTCTGTAACTCCGTAGACAATCAGGATGAATCCGAGTACCATGGAGGCGCCGATCTCCTCGTCTAGAAGCAACCACCCCCCAATAACTCCGAACACTGGAACAAGGAAGACATATGAGGACGCTGCAGTGGGTCCGATGACCTCTATTCCTCTAGCGAACAAAACGTAAGATAGGACCGTGGAGACTATCCCAAGATATGCGATAGTGCCCCACTCTGCTAAGCTCGGGTATGGAATTGAAGAATCCCAGTTCTCAACGATGACCCACGGAGATAGTAAGACCCACCCAGTTACGGAGTACCAGACTACAATCTCAAGCGAGGAGTGCCCACTATTCCAGGAAAGCATGATTTTGGTCAGATTGGTGGTAGCCGCCCAGGATAGCGCGGCAAAAAGGATCATCAAATCCCCTATTGCCCTGTGCTCCAACGGGATTCCTGAGTTCGGACTCCAACCAACAACAACTACCACGCCAAAAATTCCAATCAATAGTCCAAGAGACATTCTTGCTGAAATTTTCTGCCCTAGCCAGATGGAGAAAATCCACGATCTTCTATCTGGTGGAAGGAATCTGAATGACCTCTCGCCTATTCTTGAAATCGACCACAGAAAGAAAACCGAAACAGCGAAGAAATATCTCAGCCAAGCAGAAGTCGCAGGACTTAGAGTTGCAGGAGTGTCTTCATTCAGTCCATAACTCAGAAATCTTCCCGCGGCCCACGTAGAACCCCAAATTGCAGCAACCAGAACTAGAAGTAAATGGGTCCAGATGTTCTTCTTCCAATAACTTCTCAACATAGCCTCAGATCCTTGAACCACCGGCGGTGATCATTTCAAAGAAACCAGGGTGAGTGACACCGGATATTTCATATCCAGATAAATCCGCTCCAACTTTCGTAGCTAGAACTCCTGCTGTCATGGCTAATCTATGGTCCAAATCGCAATCGAAAACACTCCTAGGTCTGCTTGGAAACTGCCCTCCAGGGATTTTGAGTCCAGTATCCGTTTCAGTTGCTCCCATTCCGAATGCGGATAACAATCCAACAGTGGATGTAATCCTGTCAGACTCCTTCCCTCTGGCATGAGGAGCTCCCAAAATTTCACCTCCCGTTCCGAGTGCCATTATGGCCGCACACGGTGTGATGATGTCACTGGAATCCCTCAGGTCGACCTCATCTTTCTCTGGTGATAGAGCATTACTAGTAGCTTCGAGAACAGGGCTTCGAAAGCTCGTTAGGTCCTGTTCCAAACTTCTGGTTCCATGAAGAAGGTCGAAAAGAACAGATAAGGGAAAAAGGCTAATCTCGGGAGGTATTTCCACTTTTTTGGGAGTTTTAACTTCCCAATTAGAAAGAATCATCTCTTCCTCGAGGGTGCCCGACCAGCCACAATCGTTGCAAATTTCTATTGTTAGATCCCTATACCACCTACTTACTGCATCTCCAAAAAGACTCACTTCAATCTGCTTCTGGAGTCCACTAGAAGCAAGAATTATGCCACTTAATGTCTGACTAGAAAGGGACTCATCAATCCTTGTCCTCCCGCCTGTTATCGGCCCTGTTATCTCTAAGGGAAGCCTATCTGAGGATACATTGCACCCCAAATCTTCCAATGACTTTGTTAGTTGCGTGAAGTCTCTCTTCCTCAATGAGGAATCTCCATCGATAACAACCGGGGAATCGAAGCAAGCGACGAGAAATGATAGAATTTTAGCGGCAGTAGCCGAGTTTCCACAGTCTAGATTGGTCTTTGGAGGATTCAGACCCCCCTTCCCTCCCCGAATTTTCCATTCTCCCGCCTCCCTCTGTATCGAAGCTCCCATTTCCTCGACACAGTCCGCCATTGAGATGATATCTCGACCAGGAACCCCTCGAAAAATCAGCCTAGTACCACTACTGCACTGGGATGAGAGCGCTATCCATCTGATCATGTGACTCTTTGAGGGTGGCAAGAACCACTCGACTTCATCCGGGTGGTCGATGATGGGGATGCTTAGCACACCACGGCATCGTAGTCATTCAGTTGAATGCTCGTATTGGGCATGTTCCCTAATCCAGTCTCCGAAGTCAGAATCTCCACTCCATGACTTGGCCCTCTCATCGATAATACTCCTTTGCAGTGTCTCCTCAATGGTCCCATTCATTCTGACCAGATTGTTTCTCTGGAGAATCCTGGGACTAAGTCCTGGAAGGAGTATTGCCAGTGCCCTTGGAACTCTACCAGGATAGACCTCGTTTACATGCCTGACGATATTGGTGGTGCAGGTGTTTGTTATGGTATTGTACCACTCCGGGCTTTCACTCAGCTTATTTGTTCTCATTAGATATGACTCTAGCATCCTTCGCTCGTTTCCCGGACCTAGGACTACCGCCTCAAATAGGTGTGTGACCGATTTCTTTCTGCATCTGGTCCTTACTCCGATAACGTCTCTTTCCGTGGCCCAGACGTAGATTAATTCGTATTGTCTGAATAGGCCTTTGATTGGGTGATACCTCTCTCCTCTCTCCCTCCTCACCTCAATTGAACATGCTAACCTGGTCCCATCACTCATCTCGAAACTCATTATGGTGTGCGCCATCTGTCTTCTTTTCGGGTCAAAGTACTCGAGAACGAACCATATCTTCTCTACTTCATTAAGATTCAGTTTCAAGTCAATCCATCTTTCATCAAAGTCCCTGCCGCTCCTCCACTCGAAGTCCCTGACATTACGAATGGTCACCTCGTCCCCGTTAAATTCGGCTTCAGCCTGTCTTTCGTTATCATTTACCCACGACCTGTCATTAGATGGCCTCAGACTTAGGTGCCTCGTGATTCCCCAGATTGCCGATAAAAATCCTAGAGAAAAAATGGTCAGAGATAACCAGACCGGCATCATGGAGGGGTCAAGCACAGGTTCCTGAGCCCCTCTCATTGAATGAATCCTCCTCATTTTGGTGGCGCGGCAGGGGAGATTCGAACTCCCGAGGTGAGACACCACTGGATTAGCAATCCAGCGCAATGGCCAGGCTATGCGACTGCCGCAGTAATTACACGACCAGAGATTCGTGCTTAAGCAGAACGGTGATTCTATTCTTCTTCTCCTAGAGTTTCTCCCGCACTGATTAGTTCGGAGGGGAGTCTCGCAACAAACACTATTTCGTCTTCGTAGCCAGTGCGATCACGGTTTCGAAGCTCCATAATCCTAGTACCCTTTGTCACCTTTCCTAGGGTTTCCTTGGTCTGTCCTGAAACCATCCTGATCATCATGCCCGAACCAGTCAGCATGAACAATTGGTCGTCAAGGTCTGGAATCTGCCTAACGCTGACAATCTCGTCTCTATCCCTCAAAGACATCGTCCTAACGCCCTTTGTTCCCCGATTGGTCTTCCTGTAACCATCTCTTTCGAATACCTGATCTCCCGACTCGTCAACTATGGGGGTGCCTCCTTCTGTTAGTGGCAACATCTCCCCAGAACCCAATCTGCTTCTCTTGGCCATTCCATACTTGGAGATTGTAAGGACGCTGGTATCGAAGTCGTCTGTAACAATCATTCCAATGACTTTGTCATTTCCTGATAGTTTCATTCCTGATACTCCCTGACTTATCCTGCCCTGGACTCTGACAACATAGGTGGTGATGGACTCCCCTGTCTCCGGGGAAATCCTGGTTTTCTCCTCGGCTGGCATGAATCTGCAAGCATTCCCATATGCAGAGACCAGTACGACGTGGTCTGAATCAGTCGCAGGCCTCACTGAAACCAGATTATCACTATCTCCGTCTGCGAACTTCAGTGCGAACTTGCCGTTTCTATTGATTCTTGCATATTCGGAAAGCTTGCTCTTCTTTATCCTGCCATTTGCGGTTGCGAACATCAGGAAATGCCCTTCTGGATTTTCTATCAGCGATCTTTCCATAGGGAGGATGGAGATAACTTTCTCGTCATCCCTTATGCCACCAAGGAGGTTTCTGATATGGCTGCCCTTTCCGTATCTACTGGCAGAAGGAGTCTCCCATGCCCTCAATCCGTACACTCTTCCTTTGTCGGTGAAAATCAGAAGCCGATCTTTAGAGAAGCAAGTGACTATCTTGTATGGTGCATCTTCATCCTTAGTGGCCACTCCCTTTAGGCCCTTACCTCCTCTGTTCTGAAGTCTGAATGCCTCTACGGGCAGGTGTCTGATGTAGTTGTCAGTGGTGAGCGAGATTACTATGGCCTCCTCTGCAACAAGGTCCTCCCTATCCATGGAGAGCGGCATCGGATCGATTTCCGAAACCCTCTCGTCTCCATGTTTTTCTACCATATCATCGAGCTCTAGAATCAGTATTTCCAGACGCCTGGGCCTTGACTTGATAATATCTTGAAGATCTGCGATCTTGATCTTCAGATTCTCAAATTCGTCTGTGACCTTGTCTACATCGAGCCGACTTAGTTGATACAAGCGTCGTTCTGCGATTGCCTTAGCCTGCGATTTCGTGAAATTGAACTTGGCAATTTTCGGAAGCTTCTCGCTTCCTTGAAGTATCGACTCAAATTGCTCTCTTCCAGAACTTCCCCTACCTGCCTTTAGTACGTCCTCAATTCGCTCTTGCGCCTTTACTAGTCCTTCGAGGATATGGGCCCTTGACTCGGCCTTTTCAAGATCGAAAACCGCTCTCCTTTCGATGATTTCTTCTCTGTGACGGACATACGTGTGTAACATCACTGGCAAGGATAGGAGAACCGGCTTTCCATCAAGTATGCCCATCATATTGGCAGAATATGACTCTTGCAATCTGCTTGATTTGAATAGTTGGTTCAGTACTGCATATGGATCGGAATTGCTCTTCACCTCTATCACGACTCGAATCCCTTCTTTGGACGACTCATCACGAATGTCTCTGATTCCCGTGACTACTTCCTTCGATACTAATTCTGCAATATGGACTAGCATGTCTGATTTTTTGACTTGGTATGGAATCTCGTGAATTATGATCCTCTTACCACTTGTATCGTCTAGAACATCGCATTTCGAGCGTACATGGAACCTTCCCTTGCCTGTAGAGTACATGTCAACAATGCCATCAATTCCATGGATGGTTGCGCCGGTGGGAAAGTCAGGCCCTTTCACGTGTTGCATGTACTCTTCGATAGGGATATTTGGAATTCTAGAGGAGTCTTTCGAATCCTTAAGGATAGTTTTGACATGCAGTCTAATCGCTCCTGCAACCTCTGTAAGATTGTGCGGGGGTATTCTTGTCGCCATCCCGACTGCTATGCCGTCACTACCATTCAACAGCAGATTTGGCAACCTCGCGGGAAGTACGGTTGGCTCCACCTCGGAATCATCGAAGTTGGCTTGGAAGTCGACTATTTTCTTTTCAATGTCCTCCAGCATATGTTTCGAGATTTTATCAAGCCTACTTTCGGTATATCTCATAGCTGCTGGAGGGTCTCCATCAATCGAACCGAAGTTACCCTGACCATCGACGAGCGGATACCTCAGGGAGAAATCTTGGGCCATCCTAACCATTGTGTCATAGATTGACTGATCCCCGTGAGGGTGGTACTTTCCCATCACCTCTCCAACCGAGCGTGCAGACTTGCTATACTTCTTTTCAGAGGTGTGTCCGCCTTCGTGCATGCCGTATAAAACACGTCGATGGACAGGTTTCAAGCCATCCCTAGCGTCAGGAAGGGCTCTTCCGATAATTACTGACATTGCATAGTTGATGTAAGATGTCTTCATTTCCTCATTCAATGAATGGTTTAGGATGTTCTCATTATTTTCCTGCGTTCCTACTTCGCCCTCTCCCTCAGATGTCAAGGTTGGTCACCTCCTTAGCATGCTTTTCAATGAAGGTTCTCCGATCGGGAACATCCTCTCCCATCAGTATCTCGAACAACTCATCCGACTCCTCTGCATCACGAACGGTTACTTTCAGCATAGTTCGAGTCATTGGATTCATGGTAGTTTCCCATAGTTGCTCAGGATTCATCTCCCCAAGTCCCTTGTATCTCTGTATGCCTATTTTCGCATCGGGGTTGCCGCCCTGCAATTCCAGAGTCACCGTGTCCCTTTCTTCATCAGAGAATACGTACCTGCTCACCCTCCCTTTAGTCAATTGATATAGAGGAGGCTGGGCAATGAAAACGTGCCCTTCCTCTATTGCGGGCCTCATGAACCTCCAGAGAAAAGTCAGCATTAGAGTCCTAATATGCGCACCATCAATATCCGCGTCACACATTATTATGATTTTCGAATATCGGAGTTTAGTCGTATCGAATGCGCCCTCCTCATCCTCGTTATTCCCTACGCCAGCACCTAGAGCACGAATGATAGTCTGTATCTCCTGGTTTTGGAACACCTTTGCAGCATTATGCTTCTGCCTTTCTACATTGAGGATTTTTCCTCTCAGGGGGAGTATCGCTTGAATTCTACGATCCCTTCCGGTTTTCGCTGAACCGCCCGCAGAATCGCCCTCCACGAGGTAAACCTCACATTCGCTTGGGTCTCTAGATTGACAGTCGGCAAGTTTGCCTGGCAAACCCCCTCCTTCCAAAACCCCCTTCCTCCGTGTAAGGTCCCTTGCCTTTCTGGCTGCCTCCCTAGCCTTGGACGCAAGTAGTGCCTTCTCCACTATCTGCTTGGCAACTGACGGGTTTTCTTCGAAAAATTCACCTAATTTGTCATAAACAATAGTCTGAACAATCCCAGTAACTTCACTACTAACCAGCTTATCTTTGGTTTGGGAGGAGAAGGAAGGATCGGGATGCTTGACGCTTACTACTGCCGCCAAACCCTCTCTTACGTCATCGCCAGAAAGAGCATCCCCTTTGAGCAACTTCTTCTTCTTTGCATACAAATTAACTGAACTGGTCAAAGCCGTCCGTAAACCGGACATGTGGGTCCCACCGTCCTTATTCCTTATGATGTTCGTATAACAACGAATAGACTCGCTGAACGCATCAGACCATTGCAGTGCTAGCTCGACTTCTACATCGCCCTTCTCTATTTCTTTCTCGCCTCTAATCTTGATGACTTCCTCATGCAAGACCTCTCTCCTTTCATTGAGTTGACTGACGTACTCAGATAGTCCCCCTTTGTATAGGTGCTCCGAAGAGTGCGGTTCAGAACCTCTGAGATCGACAATAGCAATACTCAGTCCAGCATTTAGAAATGCAGTTTCGCCAACCCTGGTATCAATCTCTTCAAAATCAAACTCCACAATATCAGTGAAAATCGATAAATCTGGCTTGAATGATATGAGGGTCCCGGTATCTTCGCACTTCCCTATTTCCTTCAATGGCTCAACAGGTACTCCTGCCTCATATCTCTGGAAATAGACGATTCCATCCCTATGTATGGTCATCTCCATCCATTCAGAAACTGCGTTTACTGCAGATACGCCGACACCGT
>CACGHY010000014.1 GCA_902573085.1 uncultured Candidatus Poseidoniales archaeon | reverse complement strand
GAATGATTTGGGATATCGGCTAGTCTAGTCGGTGTTCTGCCAGATTGTGGCCAGGGTTGACCTCCATCTATCCAAGCAAAATCCGTCTCTTCTAGTGTATTCATCTTGATATCTGTGCCATCATTCAAGGAATAATTGTCAACACCCATGTCAAAAGACACCAGTGGAACTGAAAGCATCATCGCAATTACAAATCCCGATATAGCTCCTCGCCGGGAAGGCCTATGCAAGCTAGCCGCTGTCATCGGAGTTAGACATGCGTTTCCGAATCCACTTGAACATTCGCCCCAAACGCACATTCAGACCTATGGTCTGATGATTAATCGAAGTAGCCGAACTCCCATCCCAATCCGTTGTGCTTATACAGGAGGGGTCGGTGGCCGGGTCGCACGGACCTCTCCTCCAGAGGCATGGCCGATGAGGGACGGGAGGCGACTCCCCCCTCCGTCCGGCTTCGGGAAGGTCCGCGTTGGAGGAAAAGAAATGTACACCCTTGAGACAATAGAGTCAACTATCAGAATCCCAGCTGAATATATCAGGAGGGGTCGGAGACTAGAGGACCACATAGACGAGTTGGCCCATGACGCCTTTGAGTGTAGATTTGATGAGGATGAGAATTTCACGTTGTTAACATTCGACCACGAAGCAGTCGGCAGGGGTAAGATAATTCATGGGGACGGTGCAATTTACCAGAATGTCCGTTTCAAGGCACTGGTTTTCTCCATGGAGAACAACGAGGTAGTCGATGGTGCCGTTTCAGAGGTATCAGAGTATGGTGCATTCGTTAGGATAGGGCCAATGGAGGCTCTTCTGCATAAATCACAGATTCTTGATGAACCGGTCCAAGTTAATCTCGGTGTGAAGAGGATCGAGGGTTCCCAGAGTGGTCGGAATTTGGAAGAAGGCTCCTTTGTAAGATCGCGCATCGTTTCCAAATCAATCAATCATAACGACCCCAGATCAAGTAAGATAGGCCTGAACTGTAAGATGGACGGACTAGGATCATTTGATTGGTTGGGAGGAGATGAATAGTATGGCAAGGCAACCATTTGCATGCGGAGAGTGTAACATGATTCTCCCCGATCCGGAGAAGAAATCAGACCCGCCACAATGTAATCACTGCCCAAGCGCACCGGTTACTACCGATTGGCAAGGGTTCGTAGTAATCATGCATCCGGACAGGTCTGAGGTCGCGAAGAGATTGCAAATAGAGAGGCCTGGAAGCTATGCACTAAAGGTGAATATCAGGTAGGTGAAATCGTGGAGATACTCGATAGAAAGGAGAACCCGGCGCTTGATCGGGTCGAACTAAAATTTCAATGGGATCACTCCAACGAGGCTACCCCCTCTCTCTCCCAAATGGTGGAGGCAGCTGCCAAAGCTGAGCCTGGGGCAGATAGTAATCTGGTTATCGTAAAGAATGTGAATACGAGATTTGGAATGTCCAGAACCACAGGGACAGCATTGATTTACGGCTCCTCAGAATCAAAATCAATTGAGCCGGATTACGTGATAGAGAGGCATAACTCTAGGGGAAATCACGCCTCAGAGGAAAATAACCATTCCATGGAAGAGGAATCCCAACCCGGAGAGTCTGACGGACAACCAGAAGAGTCCGAGGAAGGTGATGCCTGATGGCTGGTACAGGAGAGAAGTGGAAGAAATCCAAGCCATCAAAATACGAAATTGTGGACGGAGAACTGGTCAGGAAGGGAATCCCCTGCCCCCAACCAGAATGCGGCCCTGGTGTTTTTCTCGGGGAGCACAGCGATAGGAAAGTATGCGGCAAGTGCGGGTACACGATCAAGTCTGACGATTAACCCCCCACTCGCTCCATGAACCATCGTTCGTCAGAACCTTCCTATTTACTACCGAAACTCCAACGCTGCGGCGTTCGAAAATGTCTACCACTTGGTCCGCAAGATTTCCATCATGCCTCCATCCAGTCCATCTCCATGAGCAATCAATGAACTGGGCATCTAAAACAGGAGCACTTGTCTTATAGAGTCTGAAATCTCCCTCTATTTTGTCCATCACAGCTATGGATCCTTCGTGCAACATAACGAACCAACCCCCTTCTTCAGAGTATGAAACTCCTGAAACTTTATCGCCAAATTGAATTGTCCTTGAGTAAATTTCCAGTCCATTGGAGGGGTCAAGAACTGAGATCCCTCCTGCTTTGGACCAAATCGATATTCCTTCGGGAATTTCTAATATACCGACGATCTGATCGAATGCGAATACTTTCGAGATCTCAGGCCATCTCGGTAACATCCCCCTCCAGACCTCATTAGCATCCGAGTCTATCATATACAATCCAGTTACTGTCGCGAAAACTATGTTTTCTCCCGAAACTCCGACTTTCATTGGCTCTGAGTCTAGAGTCCTGTGCCAAATAGACATTGCAGGCTTCAGGAAATCATCATTTATGGTGTGGGTGGAGTTCCTCAATTGCTCCCTGGTGGGGCCATCCTCCCAGACTTCGTTTAGCGGGATTGCGGCCATCCTGGCCTGCCTCAACTCTCTATCCATCCAGATTCCGCACCATCTGTTCCCCACTATTGTAGAGTCAACAACAGGGGAGGGAAATGGGGAAACTACAGGGCCAAGTGGTATTCCTTCTTTATCAATTTTAATCACTTCCCCCTGTGTACCAACAAGGACATGAAGCTCATCCCCTCTAGCAATTCCAGACGGAGTAAATCCAATCTCTCCCGTTTCCATTGGCCTACTTATCCAATCGAAAAATCCTCGGGCTTGCCCACCTTTCCAATCCACCATTGATACTGCGGGGCATGCTAAGGGACAAGTAACTATTGAATTTGAACCCGAGAGTTTTGAAACACCCCCCCCTGTCCTCGTTTTGTGGGGACCTTGCTCTTATCCTCGACAAAGGATACTGCTTCGATGAATATTCTATCCGAAGTGCTCAGGATAGAGGGATGGGGCGAGGGACAGGATTATCCGCATGGTATGGTAACTATTCATGAAGAATTCAAAGTGCAGATTCTACTTATTGAGGATCTGCATATTATGGCAGATGGTATAGACAAAGAGCACGAGGAAAGAACAGGTTTCCCGGTCGACGAGGTCCTCGTTCTCTCCAAGCACGCCTCTTCATCACAAGTCCCGTCACTCACCCTGCATGCAATTGGCGTTCCCGGGGAAACTCCGCACGGCGAGAGGGCACGATCTGGGGGAATCAAGGGCAAGGCAGTCCCCCCATCGACAAGATTCGGAGATTTGTTTAGAACAATGAGGAACATTGCCAAAGAAGCTAGCCTTGACGGGGAATATGATATTACATTAGAGGCCACACATCATGGTCCGCTACTGGATAGCCCGACTTTGTATCTCGAAATTGGGTCAGACGAGGAAAGATGGGCCGATCCACGGGCTGGACGTGTTTGGGCACAGACGATATCCATTTGTTTGGGAATGTCCGAGGATATCCGACAGAGAGAATGGACTGGAGAGGGAGACGTCATGATAGGGTTAGGGGGTGGCCATTATGCGCCCAGGCACAAAGCAATCATTTCTGAGACAGAGGTCTGGGTGGGACACATCCTAGCAAACTATTCCATAGTCTTCGAGGAGTCGGAGGAATCTTCGCCTCCCTCCGGTCCTTGGGAGCATTCTGTTCGTACTGCTGTGGAATCTACCAGAGCGGCATTCCCTGGAGGGAATGTTTTCGCTCATCTAGACAGGAAATCCTTCAAGGCCTGGCAAAGACAGGCTCTATCATCACTCCTTTCAGAACTGGACGTCCCAGTGAGGAGGGGAAAGGAAATCTCCCTCCCGTAATCGTCAAGTCTCTGATCCAGTTGTCGGGGGCGTGGGAGTATTCGGAAGAGCAATTGTGGCATTCCTGCCATTCGCACCACGCTTTGTCGTCGGATGGGTGGCAAAGAGGTACATGGCAGGAGAGACCTTGGAGCAGGCTCTCCACTTAATGACAAAATTGTCATCCGAAAACGCATGCTTCACGGTAGATGTTCTAGGTGAGGAAATAAACTCTATCGAGGAGTCATCATGGTTCATAGATGAGTATGAAAGAGTACTAGACTCAATTGGTAAAAACGGGATAGATGCAAACATCTCAATCAAGCCAACGGCATTGGGCCTGCTGATAGATCGGAAATCAGCATACGAAAATATCGAGCGCATAGTTCGCAAGGCATCCGAGAATGGGATATTCGTAAGATTGGATATGGAGGACAGTAGAGCCACACAAGCTACAATTGATGCCACTCTCGACATGCAAGCCCGTGGCCTCGAGAATATTGGCTTGGTTCTCCAAGGTAGGATGTTCAGAACTCCATCTGATATTTCCCAGATATGTGAAACTCTAGGTCCAACCGCAGATTTCAGAATCTGTAAGGGAATCTACTTGGAACCTCCCGAGATTGCTCATACTTCATATCAAGACATCGTAGCTGGAACGAATAATGCCATAGATATGATGCTAGAATCAGGAGCCTACACGGCTATCGCATCACATGATTTACCAGTAATTGATCATGCTCTGAAGTCATTGGAGTCAAGGGGTTTAGGGCCCGGGAAAGACGACTCTCGTCAAGATACCTCCGTTTCAAGAGCCCAAGGAAAAGGGCCCGGTTACGAATTTCAATTCCTTTTGGGAGTAAGGGGGGATGTTCGCAGATCACTAGCAGAAATGGGGCATAGGACAAGGATTTACCTGCCATATGGGAAAAAGTGGTACGAGTATGGGATGAGGAGACTTCGAGAGAATCCAGACGTAGCAGTCCACGTCACCAAGTCTCTGTTTTTTCCATGGACAAATAGAAGGTAACAACAGCTTTCTTACCTTAGAATCACCTCCACGATTGCGTGAACAGCGAGATTCTAAATATCGCAGGCTATCGTTTCGTAGACCTTCCAGATAGAGATGAGCTCCGAGAATCATTTCTAGGATTTTGTACTAATTTGGAGCTAAAGGGGACTGTATTACTGAGTCCGAACGGCATAAATTTCTTTCTCGCCGGTCTCGAGGATAAAGTCACCGATTTCATTGATTTCCTAGAGTCAGATGTTCGTTTCACTGGGATCCAAATAAAGTCCAGTTACACAGATTATCAGCCGTTCAGGAGAATGCTGGTGAAGAAGAAGAAAGAGATAATTTCTCTCGGTTTGGAGGAAATTAAACCTTCAATATTCACAGGACCCCATATCAAACCAAGCGACTTCAAACAACTATTGGATCAAAGACGAGATATCTTGGTACTAGATACTAGGAACGATTACGAGGTCAGAATTGGCTCATTTGAAGGATCATTAGACCTCGGAATTTCCTCATTCAGGGAGTTCCCTGCAGCTATCAAATCTCTTCCAAATGAATACAAATCCAAGCAGGTGGTAATGTATTGCACTGGAGGGATACGTTGCGAGAAAGCCTCAGCAGTAATGCTGAATGCAGGGTTTTCCGATGTAAAACAACTAGAAGGAGGGATTCTCGGATACTTCGAAGAGTGTGGCGGCTCACATTGGAACGGGGACTGCTTCGTCTTCGATGCGCGGGTGGCTCTTGATCACAAACTCTCGGAGACTAATATCGAGATGTGCTTCAAATGTAGGGAACCCCTATCCGTAGAAGAACAGAAATCGGACAATTATCTCGTTGGCGAGTACTGCCCCTATTGCTCCCCGGGCAAGACCTGACAGTATGACAAAGCCATACACACTTAACCGTCTGATAGGAGATTGGAGAAAAAATAATCTCGATTGTTTGGCCGAATCTCACCTTCTAAGATTATGTTGAGGATGGAGGTATATCCTGCGTATCTCATGGGCCATCCTACTTCCATTGAGTGTTCTTCCTTTTCCAGTGTGAATGGCCCTGACTCTCCACTTTGAACCTGCGAATTTGATAATCGAACCGCACGAGAAAATCCGATCGGGTTCACATTCTATTTTCCCAGACTCGCTAACTTCTCCATCGGTCATTGTCACTCCAACGATGGTTCTGTCAGTTCTCGTAGCCCACATTGAGAATATCTCTGCCGCTGGTAGATTTTCTTTGGGCCGGGATTGAGAATTATCAATTCTAGTTATCCTCCATGTTATTTCATTGTGTTCGAACATGTCTCCAACCGAAATCTCTTCATCCTGGTCAACCTCAATTTCCTCATTGAAACTCTCCATCCCGTCAGATAGTGTGGTATTGATAGAAATCGCTTTAGGTGGTCGGATTATTATCGTATGAACTGCGTGACACTCTTCGCACTTCGCTAATACATCTTCGCCCAAGCCCCTTTTTTTTCTTTTGATGACGATGTGGCCTACAACTTCCAGACACTGGGGACACTCTGCGAGAGAGGTGCCTCCGTCAGCGTCCATGGCGAATGGTGAGGTTGCATAGTCTTCAAATCATCCTAGAGCATTATTGAAGTGTAGTGGTTGCCAGAGCAATACGTGGACGTAGGCGAGAGAACTTCAGGTTTGCCAATGAGGTCAGACTCTGACATTATGGCCATTCTTCTCTCAGAGGACACAGAGAGGGATCAGTCTGAACCAGAGGTGGCATCAAGTATTGGAGAACAAATGCTGCACATGGACATCCCACTTCTCCCTCGCTCAATAAGAGCTAGGATCAGAGATGTGTGTTCGAGAATAAGTCCGAAGAATGCCGTAATCATAGGAGGGGGCATCGGCCATTTGTCTGCATGGCTCTTCGATCTATGGTCGCCAATAACTTCGGAGAATGGCAAAATGAAAACAAATCGTCCGGAGTCTCTTAGGATTATTGAGCCCGGAAAAAGGTTCTGCATCATCATCGATCGCCTAATTCGGAGGTATGACGCTGGAGATTGGGCGCAGGCCATTTCAATGAACTGGCAAGAAGTGATAGCTGAGGCAATCTCCTCTCGGGCTTCGAATGTCTCTATCGATGAATCAGCATTGAATTCCGATTTACCAATGCCCTTAGACTTGGTAGTCGTCGATTTGCCAGAAGATGACCGCGTGGATGCAGCAAAATCCGTATTTGAGTTAGTTTCCCCTGGGGGGCTAGTCCTCCTCCTAGAGCCAACCGTTCCCACCGGGGATGTAGGAGAAATTACTTCTGGAGTTGAACTCACACCAGCTCAGATGAAAGTTCGGTCATTTAACAGATGGATTGAGTTTGTAAGGGGGGTCAATGAAGAGCATTTAGTTGGTTTTACTGACCTAACAGGGGGAACTCTCGTCGCTTTCCTCAAAAAGGTCTAGAGTCAGTCATCAAAATAGGAGATTAGCAAATCAATCCTGAGGTGGCCGTAACCGTAGTGATCATCATGACCCTGCTGTCCTTCCTTCTTCTGTGAAGACTGAGCGATAGCACCCTTCACCTCTTCTATTGCCGCCCTTCCGTTAGAATTCTCTCTTTGTAGATCTGGCTTCTCCTGCAACAAAAGTGCGAGCGAACCACTCACCCAGGCAGTCGCGGCCGATGTTCCGCTCGACCAACCCCACCATTCAGAGTTGCTCACCCCCGAAGCCATTAGGACAGGCACTTCGTGCCCCGGGGCTACGACCTCTGGCTTCTTATCCGGGTCGCTTCTGGGTAGAATGGGATTTGGCCATAGTCTGCCATCATTGTCTCCTTCGGAGCTCCCAGACCAGATGCTTCCTGAGCGAGTAATGCCGCCAACGCAAATAACGCCCTCGACTGAACCCGGAGAGCCTACATCCCCATCGTCATCCTCTCCATCATTACCGGCAGAAGAAACCACGTAAACGCCGCTGTCCAGAGCATCATCAACTGATTGTTCCAATTCATCCGTGGCGAAGAAGCCAGAACCGAAACTCTGACTCCCGCCCAAGCTTAGAGAGATGATGTCTGCACCTTGCTGTACGCACCAGTCAACAGAATCAGAAACTGTTTCATCAGTACCCTGTCCCTCACTATTTATTGCCTTTGCAACTAGCAAATCTACTCCCTTTGCGACCCCATCCAAACCTCCGTTTGAGACGATTATTCCCGTCATCGCAGTGCCATGCCCCTCGTCATCATAAGGCTGTTCGATTCCATTTATTGAGTCCCTCCACCCCCTCAACTCAACTCCTCGTAAATCGGGATGATCTAGATCGACACCCGAATCCACCACGCAAACAACCACTCCCCCCCCGTCTAGCCCAGAAAGTGAATCATTGGTAACTCCGATTAGGTCCATGTATTCCATTTGCCAGGATAGCAACGCCGAAGCCGGCCTCTTTATTACGAAACCATCTTCTCCCTTCCAGAGGTAAATTATTGTAATCGAGGATGCAAAAATTACTAACAAAGACATGCTTAATGCAATAACAGACGAGATTGCATCTTTTTCCGACGGCTCAATTGACTCCTCGTCATCACTGGACCCGATTGAGGGGGAGGTTTCCTTCACCAAGCCTCAACCCTTCCAAAGTGACCTCCGATGGGTGTGTTTGACCCGCAATTGATACATACTAATCTAGTTGGTATCCTTTGTCCGCATTCTTTACACTCCGAACCCACCGTTCCCTTGCCCTTACATCCTTCAATCTCACAGGGGATCGTAATATTCCCTCCATCGTCCATAGTGGCGCTAGTATTTTGATTACATACGGGACACTTCCCCTGCTGGACCTTCTTTGGCTTGATTTCTTCTCCCGAGACCTCTCGCGCTCTAGATGACTGAATTCTGGCTTCTGTTGCACCAAGCATAAACTCGGGAAACCAGACTATACTCAACAAGAGAAATGAAGCAATTATCCCAGTGAAAATATGAACTACTACAAGCGAGAAACTGAAGTCTAGGTCCCCCGGACTGGGTGCGATTGAGTGGGTGCTACTCCAGAAACTGAAATTTATGAAAACAATCCACACTGCTATAGCACTATTCCATGCAAATAAACTATGATCTTTCCATGCCTGATCAACTACCCTTGGATCCGGATGTGCATGCTTTCTTTGAACATGAATATCCCTAGTTTCCACAACAGCGCGGCTAACTACAAAGGTGGTCAGGAAAAACATTACCAGATTTGCTAAAATTACCCAGGTCCAACTCTGCAATCCCGATTCGGTGGGGAAATCCGGGTTCCCTGCGTGTGCCCTGATGTAACCGAATAGTATGAAGCCCATCCCAATCAAAAGGTAAAGCATGTTTTCCCTCATTATTGGGTAACTATTCCAGAGCATGATTACGAATCCTAACCAACAAATCAAGGAAAGTAGCGACAAAATAAGAGCTAGGTCTCTCATGTGTAAGAATCCGCTTTCATCCCCAAGAATCCCCCAACGGTCGTAGTCCCCGCCACTCGAAATTTCTCCAATTCCGATATCCCAGGTACCCAGAATGAAACCAGATACGCAGAAACCCATCATTATCAGTTCCCTGACTCCCCAGTATTTCTTGATCAGATTGAGGCTATAGCTAATCTCTGAAAAAAAATCATCTAGAATTTGCAAACGAGTGTCGATATTCGAGAAGACACTCCCCCTGGTGTGATCACTCAGCCTTTCCATGAGCGCAACCTTCTCGGCGTCTGACTTGCCGCCACTCCGCTCCTCCATACTATTCTCAGGCCAGTGGCATTGAATAAGAATCCCATCCTTCGGGCATGGCGAATGGAGTTAATTATGCATATTTTGGCGCCGAGGGCGAGATTTGAACTCGCGAGGGAAAAATCCCACGGGCTTTCCAGGCCCGCGCAATACCGGGCTATGCGACCTCGGCTGGTCAGCCCCACCGGCCAAGAGGTTTTCACAATGACGTTTCAAAAAAACCCCACTTTCATAGTCGCCACGATTAAACCAACCACTTCGGTCGTTGTTTCACTGCCACTGTGGCTTAGAGGTATAGCGTCGCCTTGGTAAGGCGAAGGTCGGGGGTTCAATTCCCCCCAGTGGCTCCAGTCGAAATGCCCTCAAATGTCTTTGGCGTAGATTGATTCATAACTGAGATAACATGCAGCCTGAGCATGCCAAGCGAACGCGGAAGACTAGCAATAGCGATGACACTACTAATGATGATCTCCCCTGTATCATATGCCGGGGTTTCCAATTGGTCCGGCCCATCCATGATAAATAGCGATGGAACTCCAACTGTGGTGGACGGGTTCACAGTGCCTACGAATGCTACTATCATGGACGGATGGGTACATGTGACCAATTCCCCTCTGCCATCATCATCAGATTCTGGTATCGTTTGGGATGAGGATAGTTTCGGCTCTGGAAACATGTTCGGGGTTGAAATGAATGATGAGGGGCATTTGGTCCTCAAGGATGATGGGACCCGTTCAAATGTCAGTACATTCGATGTTGGGGATATCGAAGTTACTCTGAATTCCGACTACACGTACTCTCCCGGGTGGAGAAGCGTCTTCGTCAAGTCCTATTCCACAAATCTCTCAGGATGCTCTAATTCTCCAGGGGATTACGTTCAATATGGTTTGGACAACAATTTCAACCAGGTCCTAGACGCCGATGAGTTGATTGATACTCTCTTGTTCTGTGAGACATTCGCAAATGACGATGTAATCACTTCCCTCTCAATAGTCGATTCCGGAACAGGGTATTCTCCAGGCAACCTATCTGCTACTGGAGGGGGCGGTTCTGGATTCTCTGGAACATACGCCATAAGCTCAGGAATTGAGAGCATCAGCATAAATGACGGAGGCTCAGGCTTCGATACTACTGATCAGGTTCAGATTCAATGCCAATGCGACGGCACAGGAGCACAGGCATCAATAGGATCTGTAGATTCCAGTGGAACAATCACTTCAATAAATATTGATTCCGCGGGGTCTGGTTACCAGTCAACGGATGTCATCGCGGTGGGAGTTGCGAACGGTACTGGTGAGTCTTTGACAGCAAATGTCTACTCCACCGGAGTAATCCACTCCACCGAAATTACCGATGGTGGTTCGAACTACGCTTCTTCTCCGACAATTGTTATCAGTGATACCGATGGTGTCGACGGAGAAATTTCAGCAGTTCTCGGTGACTATTATGGATATGAAGTGGACATCTTGTCAGAACCCACAGGGGCCAACTGTACCCAGGGTGGTTACAAAGTACTAGCCGGTTTGGACTTGAATGAGAATAGAAACCTCGACGATTCAGAGATATCCGATACCGTCTTCATTTGTCACCAGAGCAAACTCTGGAGGGCCACTACTTTTCTTGATCTAAACGGGACAATCTTCGGGGAGGAGCAGACCCTAGCACACGGGATAGTTCCATCATCCTCGCCTCAGGGTTTGGTTTCGGCCGGCACCATGCCCGGTCAACCGGTGCCCGCAGGCACATTCGGGCATCTAGTAGTTCCAGCACAAACAGTGCCAAATCATCAATATATCAGTGCATACTATCTGACCTTCGACCACTGGTATCACCTGGATAGTACAGTATCTGGCGGAGGAGATGGGACTTGGGTGGAATACAGGCTCCAGTCCGACTCCACTTGGGGAAATTGGTCCTACATTGAACCACAAGGGGGTTATCCCAGTACTCTATCTGCCGATGCCCCAATACCAAGCGGGGCATCATCGCCTGTGCCAGTATTTGCATCCGACTCCCATAGTGGATGGGTGACCAGTAACTTCTCTCTTTCCTCCCTTCCGGGAATCGATCAAGCGGATAATATCCAATTCCGATTCGTAATCTGGACCCACCCAGATTCATTAAATGAGAGGCCAGGATGGTTCATCGATAACATCGAGACCATCAATGAGGGGGTGGATCTGGATGTCTGGCATCATGGATGCTACACTACGACTGCTTCTTCTTGCACTTACAACTCAAACGCCTACGGGGTGCTCGAGAGGAACATCGACCTGACTGGCACGAACTCCTCGTCGAAGATAGAGTTCAACATGGAGTGGGATCTGGAAGGCGGTTCCAGTGACAATGCTTGCATAGAACTTTCACTAAATGGGAATACATGGGCAGATATCTCATCAAGTACCAGCAGTACCTCATCCGATTGCGCGGTGAGATCCGGACCGATTCCCGGAAATGGTTACACTGCGGACGACGGACAAACATATGGGGACCAGAGCGGTGATTTTAGGTTGGTCTCATTTGACATTCCGTCCGGTTTTCAGGGTCAGTCCAGCGTCGATATCAGAATAGTCGTCGACACCAGTTCTTCATTCAATTATGGGGGAGGGACTCCTGATACAAGAGAGGGACTAACAATATCTCAGTTCAGAGTGGTGGATTATGATGGAAGTACCATGTTTGTCGATGACTTCTCTTCATCCACAAGTATGTCTCACTACGGGATGCCTGATTCTCAAGGAACCCCTGCCCCAGATGATTGGATCTACAGGGTCGTAACGAAGGGGGTCCAATCCGAAATGATCGGATTTGAAGACTCAACTGCTAATTCCCCTACAGTCTCCGATGCGGCAGGATGGACGCGCTCAACATCCGGCACATGTAGTAATGACAAGTGCAGATTCACGTTGAACAAGCTCTCATCAAACTCTGGTCCCCCACTAACTGCCTCTTTCCCTTACGCGTATGGGGTTGGGTTCTCGGGTAATTATCAGAACGGAATTGATGAGGCTAGACTGATTTCTCCCAGCTATGATATTCCACTGAATGGAACCTCATATCTGACGTTTGACCATTGGTCATGCTCGGAGGCAGGATGGGACGGTGGCGCGGTATTCATCAAAGTGAATAATGGTGCATGGCAATACTTTGACCCAGGATGGTATTCTGGCACTGCTTCTTCTTTTGCAGGACACAACCTACAGGGAATGGGCATTTTCACGATGGATCACTGTACTGGTACTGCTTTTTCTGGAACATGGGCCTCGACCGGTCAGATGACTAATCTAAGGGCAAACTTAGATGCCTACAAGGGAGACTCTGTTCAGTTCAAATTCGCATTCGGATCCGATGGCTACTACAGCCTCGCGGGATGGTTCATAGACAATGCTGGAGTCCAGATCTCAAACTTTGGAATCCCGGGAAGCTGGCTAAGCCCATCTATCTCTTTGGACTCCGACAGGAAATTCAACCTAGGTTTCGTCGATATCGAGGGAAGTGCGGGCGAGGATGGATGGATCCGAGGCTCGCTATTGGAGGCGAGCACTGGAGCACAGGTTCCAGGTTTCGCCAACATCTCCTTCCCATTTAGCCTCGCAGGAGTAGACGCTGAACAGTACCCGAAGGTCAGACTGGAAGTTCACATGGGCTCGGACGATCCTGAGCAGACCCCAAGCTTGGAGAAGGTGCATATCGGTGGAAAAAGAGTACTTAACGCAGATTCAGGACAAAATGGCTGGGAATACAGCGCTGGCATTGAGGTCGTGGACGGGTTGTTGAATGCCACTGCAGTAACCGGAACGATATCTTCTGAGTTCGTCTTCTCTCCTCGCCCCATAAAGAGCGTGACAATTTACGGGAATATTTCCAGCACAGTCTCCGTTACAATTTACGATAAGCTTGGCAACTCTCTCGGCACTGCAAGCAAGGGGGGGACGATAATATTCCCTTCTCAGCAAGTGGGTTTCTCTACTTCAATAACTCTTCCCACTAACGGGTGGATAGACGTTCTGAGAATCGTCTCATCGTTCTCCAACCCTCCTTCGAACTCCAATCTGGATGTTTTGAATGATGGTTCCGATGAATGGAGATTCCCGATGATTGATGACTCGGGTCAACTAGCATATGGAAACCTAGGGTGGCAGTCATGGATGACTCTCGATGACTCACACTCGCGCAGCGCATCTCTAGATTTGGACGGAACCAACCCCCAAAGTCTCATTGCGCTGATTCCTGAATCTGCGACAGTAAACTCTGGATTCGTGAGTATTTCTCCGGATGATGATGGTTTCGAATCTCCAGTAACGGTCTCGATAGCTGGCTCCTCGATTTCCGGTGGATCAGGGAACTCAGCCTTCACAAGCATACTCAGCCAGGCTCAGATTTCTGGAATAGGGTATCTCAACCCCACTCATACTGACACTCAGAACGGCAGGGATTGGTTAGAGGTCCCAATATCAGTATCATCCAACTCTGCCCAGACAGTAAGCATTTCTTCAATGGGCATTGGATACCTGTTCTTCGAGAACGTGTCCGGACTTGGTCCAGGAATCGAAGGATACTTGGCTGGGATATCCGATGCCGACTTCGAAGACGAGACAGACATACCACTGAGTTATACCTCAGACTACGGGGCAGTCTCCTTGGATGGTTCGATAGTTTACGACTTCATGTTTGTGAACAGGGATTTCTCAGTCCCTAATACGTTCTACCCGGACGGCGAGATAATCGAAATCATCACAAGTCACCATCACCTATACGATAACTCTCAACTCGCAGATATCACCTTAGTCGGAACTTCCTCAGAAGGACATTCTATCAGCTTCCGGGTCGAAAATAGTCCCGACGGCCTCTGGGGCGCAGGCTCAGGAGATGTTCAATTCTCGCAGAACTCAGGAGGCACCATAGCCCCGCTGAGCGTGGGTGCGAGCTATGTCACAGAGTCTCTGCATAGCGACGGTTACGTCGATATAGAGGTTCATTGGAAGTTCAAAGTTGATTGGAACTGGGATGATGTAGACAGCATAGTGTGGGAGGCCCGAGCCAACGATCTAGACGGGGAAACCATTTGGCCTGCTATTTCCGAAAGCGGTCGTTCCGGGGAGAAAGCAGTAGAGAACGATCTCCAGATAGACTATTTCGAGATAAGAGACCAGTTTGACAGGGTAATTTCCAATACAAATGATGCTTTATTCTACCCTTTCCCCATCCAAGAAGGAGGGTCGCTGAATATATCGGGAACAGTTAGATTCCAAGATAACGAGAATCGGAGGCCCCAAGCAAGCGACTTTTCTGTAGCATTGAACCTCTCGGGATCAATATACCCTCTTCAGGCCGGGGATCAGGGCTCTTTCTCAGGCACGATTCAATCTCCCACTGGGCTGTCTGCGATGACTCTTTCTCCCCTAATGCTGAGAGTAGGTCCATCATCCTCAACCAATGGGGCAGAAGACACTACCGGAGTCCCGCCAATGGTGGACATCGTGGTAGACAATAGTCCGCCTGTGGCAGGTAAGATACAGGTTCAGACTCCCGTAGGCCTTCAGTTTGTTGACGGCATGGTTGTGCCGCCTACAACCTTCTCCCCCTACATAACTGTCAGTGAAGACCAGGCTAGGGGCGAGTCTCTGACTCTGAGATACTGGAGGGAGGGGGTAGATGATCAGAATTCTGATGGAATTGCCGATGAAACGGAGTACAAGTCCCAAGCTAGGGATCTCAGCGTCGGGCTAACCGGAGAACAACAAGTTCAGTTCATGGGGATAGATGTATCTTCGATGGATAACGACATTATCCACCTCTATGTCGAGGGTACGGATTGGGTTGGCCTAAGCTACCAGGATGGATTCACAGGAGGCGGTCCGGGTGCTGCCGACGCATGGGCATCTGTGGTCGTGGCGGAGGACGTGATGGTGGAGTTCGCGGGCGCAGGTCTCGGCTCCGGTTCCGGAGGAGGCTCAACCTTCTCATTAGACAGGCTCACACAAGATAGTATCGACTACTTCTTGGTCCCAGGAATCGAGCATACATTCAAGGTGAGGCTGGACGAACCAAACGGGTTTAGGACGATTGACAATATTTCTGTGTTCCTCTGCGGCTATGGGAGCGAATACGGGGTCTTCTCTTACGAGCCTTTCACCTCTACACTGCGGAGTCCGAGCGGTAGCATGTTAGAAGTTGTTGGGGCTAGCACCGAGGCCATTACCTCCACTGTAACCGAGCTTAGCATCAGGTTCAAGATTTCATGGGATATGCCGTTCACAGAACAAGATTTCGACTGCAAGCCCAGAGTACTGGTAGAGGACGGACTGGACCAGATAGAGTCGGCAGTCCTCAGCTCTCTTTCTTGGCGCCTAGATAACAGGATATTAGCCATTCCAAACTCAGCAGAGGACCTATCGGAGCCAATAATTCCGGCATTCGGGACCTCCCTATACCTAGGGCAGGGGGACGCATTCTCAATTAGCGGTTCTGTCCATCATGAAGGCTCTGGGATTAGAATCTCAGAGGTGAACGAGGATCTAACCGCGGTGCTTTCGATGACCTATGGAAGCGGGAACTACGAGTCAATGGCTGCTGTGGATGCCAATGGTAATTTCACAGTGGAGATGTCTCTGCCAAATTTCCAGCCCATAGAGCCAACGACAGTTCTCACGACCTCCTTAATCGGAGTGCCGGGTAACGCCCACTCGGTCGAAGACTCACAAGCCTCCGTAACAGTGGATACGAAGCCTCCCACGGCATTATTCAACGTTGAAGCATATCCCGACTCATCTCTCACCGTAATCGAGACCAACACCATGGACTCAGTCACCGTCACGATTACCATCATAGAGGAGATAGGGATGGACTTCGGACCTCTTCAGGTATCATGGGCATTCCAGAGAAACGGCCAGATTATCCCTGGTACCGAGGACAACGGTGAAGTTCCATGGTTCTCGAGTGTAGACAATGTCCACGTATATCGGGGAGATATAGACTTCTCGCCTTCTTTGGAGTTTGAAATAAGCGACGGGGACAAGGTCTCGTTTTGGATAACCTCTACAGACAAGGCAGGAAACCAGGTAGCCGGTCTCGGAGGCCCCGATTCCCCTAGGACTCCCACAATTAGAATGGTTGAGTTCGAAGGACAGTATACTCGCTCTCTGGTAACTCCAACAAAGAATCCTTTAGTTGGCGACAAGATTACGTTGGTAACATATTGGGAGAACCCTGGTAAGGACGAGGGTACGATCAGCGTAGGCCTCTATGAGCAGAGGATAGATGGGACTTTCCAACCATCAATATCCACGCTGATTAACGGCCCTGTAGAGTTGTATCTGCCTCCTGGGAGCTCCAGTGTCAAGGCCGAGTTTGAATACAGCCCCTCAGAAGCAGGACAGCCTTTGCTAGTATTGGTAGTAGATGGGGACTATGGCAATGATAATTACATGAACGTGGAAATCAGCGATATTCAGGTCTCATCATTATCCGAAGGCGGACAGTCCGGAGGCGAGTTTGTCTTGATTGCAGGATCCCTTCTCATTCTTGTTTCCTTGATGGGCGCTGCGTTCTATGTAATCCGAAAGTCTGCAGGAGATAGCGAATACTATGACGAGGAGTACGACGACTATGAGGGGTATGAGGAATAGAGTCGACGAAATTCAGAGAGTACTGCAAACTACATATTTCGTAGAAAATACCCTATCTTGTTTATAGGCTATGCATTTCCATGTTGAGTTAGAGGGAGAAATTCCTCGGATGGGATGCGAATATGACAGAGATAGCGAGAATGGACGAATTGAAGGAGGAGCTCGAGGAACTAAGAGTGCTTGTAAATACACTACTGACGATAATTATGGAGGAAGCGGATGGGGTCCAATCGGGCTCTGCCCAGCCGTTAACCTCACTTCCAAGCCTAGGTTACTCGATGTAGGCACCTCTGCCCCCATACTTCAAGAGAAAAGCCCAACTCCGCGCAATCATGCAAATACCTTCCTTGAGCTCTGAGCAATGGATAATTTCCATCGCAGCAGTCTTTACCGTCGGCTTCTTTGCGGTAGCAATATATCAGCCAGATGTCTTCGACCCCGAACCTGACTGGGAAGTTTCGGACGGATGCTTGGGGGGCCTAGATCACGCAGATGTGGGTATTTCCGAGCACTACCACCCGAATCTGAAGGTAATCGTCGATGGCCAGCAGATTCCAATTGACCCCAATACAGGGATCGACCAGACAGGGTGCAGAGAAGGAATGAGGTGGATCCATGTCCACGATGCATCTGATTCTGGATTCACGAAGCTCCACATCGAGACCCCGTCGAAAATGAACGTCCCACTGGGCGCTTTCTTCGAGATCTGGGATCGGGAGGGGGGACCAAAACTTACGGGTCCCGATGACAAGAAGTTCGATATCAATAGGAATGGAGTCTCAGATTGGGAAGAATTTGACATATCCCTCACCGTCAACGGAGAAAGCAATGACAAGTTCGAAGAGTACATCATGGAAGACTATGACGACATCGAGCTGATTTTCGTTTCGAAGTAGACTATCCCTTGATCACAATAAGGGGCCTGAGCCTGGCAACTGGGCGTGCGAGACCGGCCCTATCAGTAAGTCTGATTACATCGTCTATGTTCTTGTATGCATCTGGGGCTTCTTCTGACAGGTACTTCTCATGAGTCTCGTAAACCGCAATGCCCTTCTCGCTTAATTCCCTCTTCACCCTTGCACCATCTATTTCCTCTCTGGCCTGTGTTCTGGACATCGCCCTCCCAGCCCCATGACAAGATGAACCAAATGCCTGATTAGTCCCCTTTTTCGGACCTGACATTACGAAAGAAGAAGTCCCCATATCCCCGGGAACTAGAACAGGCTGCCCGATTCCCCCGAACTCTTCGGATAGCTCATCACTATCCCCTCCGAACGATCTAGTCGCCCCCTTTCTGTGGACACAGCAATTGCAGTTTGAACCATGAACAACGTGCTCCTCAACCCTGGCAATGTTGTGGCAAACGTCGTATATCACATCAACATCAACTTCTGTACCCATATGTGCCTTTAGTGCCCCTCTTAGTCTATGAGTCACACAGTTCCTATTCGCAAATGCGTAATTTCCAGCGGACCTCATCGCTTCGAAGTAAGATTCTCCCTCCCGTGAGAAGAACGGTGCGGAAGCCAACTGTGGGTCAGAAATGGAGATTCCCCAATCCTCTGACTCCCAAACACCGTCATGGTGCCTGTAACGTCCCTCCAGTTCCTTTACGTGCTCAGAACAGACCTGGTAACCAAGCCCCCTAGATCCTGTGTGGATCATTGCTGTCAACCTTCCTTTTTCAAGGCCAAATGCCCTAGCGGCCCCTTCATCAATGATTTCGTCTACCACTTGGATCTCCAGGAAGTGGTTCCCCCTGCCGATGGAGCCCAGTGCAGACAACCCTCTTCTCTTTGCAATCTCAGAAACACTACTGGCATCTCCATCCAAATTACCCCTCATCTCCATTCTCGAAAGATCATCGTCATGGCCCATTCCAATTTCTGCCGCACCCTTTGCTCCTTCAGCTAGGATATCATCCAGATCACGGGGACTCAACTTGAAACCGCCCTTCCCCGACTCTCCAGCGGGAATTCTCGCCTTTAGCCGATTTCCAAACTCCTTATTTCCACTCCCCGACTTCTTTCTAGTCAAATGTACTAGGTCTTCCAAACCCAGATCAATAGAGCATAGACGAACTCCGCAGTTGATATCGAAACCAACACCACCCGGTGAGATTACTCCACCATTTTCTATGTCGGTTGCCACTACTGCCCCTATCGGAAATCCATAGCCTTGATGGAAGTCTGCCATCCCCCAAGCCTCACCAACTACTCCCGGTAGAGATGCGGCATTGGTCAATTGTTCGAGAGATCTGTCATTGCTCTTCCCAACATGTTCCGAATCAGAGACAATCACTGCATCGACAAGCATCCCTCTCCTCTTCTTAATTCTCATTAGAGAATCCCCGTCGGGTTTGAGATAATCCCTCCAGTCCTCCATCACCCTTTCTGAGAACCCCTATCCTTTCAATACACCGGGAGTAATTCTCGCATTGACTTCAAGACCCGTTATCCAATGGGCTGGCCGAGGGAGACACAGTGGCCTTTGGAGAAGTAGAAATTCCCTTCTGGGAAGATTCGGGACACGTTTGCAAGACCTGCACTATTACCGGATCCAGATTTTGGACTAGAGATAAGGACAGGGAAACCTGCGGGGATAGCACAGAGGATCCCTACACATTCATTGGAGAGCCTATAATCGATGGATTTCAGAACCTTGGCAAGGAACTCAAGGATGAAATGAGGGAAAAATTTCAGGTTTTCTTTGAAAAGAGAGGGCACGCGAGAATTTCTCCATATCCAATAGTTGCCAGGTGGAGGGAAGACATCCATCTTACTATAGCCAGTATAGCAGTCTTCCAACCCCATGTGACCAGCGGCTTAGTTCCACCTCCAGCAAATCCTTTGGTAATCAGCCAGCCATGTATAAGGCTCACCGACGTTGCCGCAGTTGGAAGATCTGGAAGGCACCTTTCTACATTTGAGATGATGGCTCATCATGCATTCAATAAATCAAGTGAAGGAAATGTCGTGTATTGGATTGACCAGTGCGTCAGATATTGCGATGAGATGCTCGTGGAGTCATTCGGAATCGATCCGAAAGAGCTTACCTATGTGGAAAATCCATGGTCTGGAGGAGGAAACGCAGGATCTGCACTAGAGGTTATTGTGGGAGGCCTAGAACTGGCTACCCTGGTCTTCATGAATTTAGAAGAGCATGAAGACGGGGACATAGAAATAAAGGGACTAAACTACAGAGAAATGGACCTGCAGATAATCGATACGGGGTATGGGCTCGAGAGGTTCTGCTGGGCTGCTGCTGGAACCCCAACGATTTACGACGCAATATATCCCGAATCCATCAAGTGGCTGAAGAAACTGGTCAGCTTCGAAAAACTCGTGGATGATCTAGGAATTTCTGTAGATACTGGAGACCTCCTCGGAGAAATCTCCAGACTAGCAGGAATTCTGAACATTGATGTGGGGACGGACGTGGAGTCGCTCTTCGAAAAACTATCAGTCAGGCTTAGGGAGGCCGGTCTCGATGTATCTATTGAGGACATCAAACTACTCACAGAGCCGCTCTCAAGTATCTACGCCATTCCAGACCACATGCACGCAATATGCAACATGCTGGGCGACGGACTTATCCCCAGCAATTCCAAGGCCGGGTACTTGGTTAGAATGCTGGCTAGGAGAGTCTGTAGGATGAAGGATGATCTTGAACTCGGGGTTTCACTATCAGAACTAGGGTCCCATCACATCGATGCCCACCTAGATATTTCTCGGTTCACGCAATCGCGAGAACGTGTCTTAGATATCCTAGAGCTTGAAGAGAAGAGGTATTATGTAATGTTGAGGAAGGGAGAATCAGCTGTTCGAACAGCGCTTCGCGACCTCCCTAGGGATTCAAAGGAGGTGCCAGATGAGGTACTCTTCCGCCTTTCCGAGGAACGTGGATTGAATCCGGAAATGGCCATCTCTATAGCTAACCAATCAGGATGGCCAGAACTAGAGGTTAGAGTCGGTTTCGCTGCAGATATGGCCTCAAGAAACGCCGAGCGCACCAAAGCCGCAGCGAAGGATAAATCTAGAACCGACATATTCCCATCTAACGATTTTCCAGAGACCTCTAGAGATTACTACGATGATACAAGCACGACATCATTCGACGCAACAACACTTGCTTGTCATCAGCTCAGAGATGCCCAGATAAGTCTCCTAGAACTTTCTTCGGAGGTGGAGACGCTACCGACTCACTATGTTGTTCTGGACAGGACCCTGTTCTATCCGGAGGGGGGCGGTCAATTGGGGGACCAAGGAGAGATTGGCAAATCAAGAGTTCTAGACACAAGAATCGAAGGGGGCGTGATTTTCCATCTTACCGACTCTGAAGTTCCACTCGGCAAAGTATCTGGGGAGGTTTCATGGGAAAGACGCAGGCAACTCATGGATCACCACACTGCAGTGCATATCGTAGGGGGAAGCTCAAGAGAACTTCTTGGCTCACACATATGGCAAGCAGGCTCAAGCAAAGGATTCAGATACGCACGAATCGACCTAACCCACCACTCCAGACTGTCAAGGAGGGAGTTGGACATGATTGAGGATCATGCAAATTCCATCATCGAAGCAAACACTCCCATCGAGAAACTAGTGATGCAGAGGGCCACTGCAGACGAGGAATTCGGTTTTGAGATATACCAAGGTGGCCCCCCAAAGCAAAATGAGATCAGAGTAATAAAAATCGGGGATCACGATATACAGGCCTGTGGGGGGACGCATCACGACTCGACTGGACAAATTGGCGAATTACGGATCATTCGCTCCAGTCAAGTCCAAGACGGGGTAGAGCGTCTGCAAATCGTGGCAGGAGACACGGCACGTGAACACGCAAGGGAGCAGGAGCGCCTTCTCCAAGAGTCCAGCAAGGTTCTGGGGGTTGCCCCCGAAGACCTCCCCAATGCCGTACTCAGGTTCTTTGAGCAGTGGAAATCTCAGCAAAAGCGAATCGAGTCGTTGGAAGCCGAGATAGTCAAATTGCGCACCGACGGAGGAGGGAGTGACTCCATCGAGAAAGATGGCGTTCGCTATGTTGTCATGGAAGTCGAGGCCGAGATGAAGGCACTGATGTCCATGCTAGGAGAACTAACACGCGATCCATCCAAACCAACCCTGGCCGTCCTTGGAACTAGGGAAGGAGGGGGGAAGATAATTGTCGCCAGTACAGAAGACTCTCTAGCCGAAGAGAGGCATAATGCAGTGGATATTCTGAACTCTATTACCGCACACATAAGCGGCGGAGGGGGCGGGAGCAGGACAATGGCACAGGGAGGAGGGTCGAATCCCGATGGAATCCCCCAGGCTCTCGATTCGGCACGTGAATTTCTTGGACTGTGAGAACGTGTTTAATCCGATTGAAGCCTCAAAACGCGCAGCAGCCATAGAGTACGCAATTCGAGATGTGGTGGTACCTGCAATTGAACTCGAGAAACAAGGTCACGAAATCATCCGTCTAAATATTGGGGACCCTCTTGCGTACGAAGGACTTCAGACTCCCGATCACATGATTAAGGCTTACAAGAAAGCGCTTGACTCCCAAGATAACGGTTACGGTCCTTCCTATGGTATTTCCTCGCTAAGGAGGGCAATCGCCTTCGCAGAGAAAAACAAGGGTTGGAAATGCTCAGAAGACGATGTGTACGTGACACACGGGGTTACCGAGGCACTGCAAATCATATTCGCTGCATTTCTCGAACCTGGCGATACGGTACTGGCACCGGGACCCCACTACCCCCCATACATGGCATATCCTCAGATGTACGGTGCGAAGACTATCGAGTACAAGTTGAACTCACAGGACGGTTGGAAGATTGACATCAACGATATTCGTTCCAAGATGGACGATTCTGTCAAACTCTTGGTACTGATAAACCCGAACAATCCAACTGGAAACGTACCTAATAAGCAGGAGATTGATGATTTTATTTCATTGGCACGTGACTTTCCGAGGTGCACCATCATCTCCGACGAGATATACGACGGCCTCGACTTCTCAGGAAACTTTGTCTCTTTGGCATCGCGATCTAAGGATGTGCCAGTGATTGTCCTTAATGGGGTCTCAAAGGTATATTTCGCACCAGGATGGAGAATCGGATATATGGCATGGCACGATCCCTCAGGAGTCCTCTCCAATGTGAGGGACGGCGCAGAGAGACTTCTCAGGAGTCGCCTTTGCGCGTCCACTCCGGCGCAGTACGGCTATCTCGCAGGAATAACCGAGGGTTCCGATTGGATGGATGGACATCGTGAAAAAATAAGAAGGAGGCTAGAGTATTCTCTGAAGAGGATAAATTGCATTCAAGGACTCGAATGCCAAGCTCCCGGAGGCGCGTTCTACCTATTTGTGAAAATTACCGATCCGGCTCATTCTGCCGACGACAAGAGATTCGTACTGGACCTGCTTCAAGAGAAACACGTCCTGCTGGTCCACGGGTCCGGATTCTCTCCAGAGATGGGGAAGGGGCACTTCAGAATGGTTTGTCTCCCGGAAGTGGAATTGCTTTCAGAAGCCTTCGATCGGATTGACTCCTTTCTAAATGGATCATGAGTCCTATTCACTAAATCAGGCCTTTCTGTTTTTTTGTCACAGCTCAAATCCCGTCAATCATTATAGCCGAACGCAATTTGCCTGATATGCCCTCTACGAGGGCGAGGCATTATAATGGCCCTGACTCACAATCAATATGCTGTTGCCGCAATCACCGCAACACTCTGTTTGGCAGGCATGTACACGGTTGTAGGGGCCGGACTTTCCAGTACCGATAGGGGGGGATTCGAATCAGCGGTAGAAGATTTGGAGCTAAAAGAAGGGAACCAGAGAGTATGCCCTCCGGATATCCCAACCATTGGCTGTGATTGGGATGGAGATGGAATTGCAGATAGGATGGAGAGCACTCTATACGGCACAAATTGGCAAGAGGCGGACACGGATGGAGACGGTCTCGATGACGGCTGGGAAATAGAGAACGGACTAGACCCATTGGATACGGGGGAGCCTTGTATCACTATAGGGGAAGGGCTCACAGAAGTGGAATGTGAGGATATACCAGTTGCAACAGTAGACACCGAGAGGGAAACGGGGGAGCAGAATGAGACATTCCCGAATCCAGACAATGGACCACTGGGCGACCCTGACCGGGATGGACTGACCAATCTAGATGAGGCCGAGCTAGGGACAAACCCGCGCCTGAAAGATACCGACGGGGACGGCCTTAATGATCGCTGGGAGTCTGAACACATGCACGAGGTTACTACTCCCTCTGGAATAGTTACTCTGCTTGACCCTCTGGATGGAAACTGGAACTGCCCATTACTAACCCCTTCTGTCAGCGCCGAGATAAAACTGGACATTGGGGATGATTTGTGGGAGGAAATGGGCTCTCAGTTCGGACACTCGTGCGACGCTATCCTAGATTTGGAGCAACCAGAACCAGACACCCTCAGGAACTTCGTCGAGGAAAAATATGGCACAAATCCCCGTGCCGCGGACAGCGATGGAGATCTTATTGACGACTTGGTCGAAATTTCCACTCACCTTGTCGACTTGAAGTCCTTCTGCGGTAGGCCGACCTTCGGAACCCTTACTCTTCCAGCACCTCACCTGAGGGCGTTCGCTTCGGAGATCGTTTTCACCGCCCAAGACCTACCAAACGGAGGGATTCAAACAACCCTACAAAAAAAGACCCCGTTAGATAACCCGAACTGGTTCAATGAGGACATGGATGGGGATGGCAGGCTGAATGGTCCGGGAGACTGGGACACGGACGGGGATGGTATGCCGGATGGATTCGAATTCTGCTATTCCTTCAACTCTGATTACAATTGGTTTCTGAACCCCGCCAATTCTACCGACGCTTATGGTGACAATGACGGAGATGGGCTGAACAACGTTGAGGAATACTCCGTTTCTTACGATTGGGGGCCATCCAATTTCACCAACCCACTCGATCCCGATACAGATCAAGATGGGATGCCCGATGGCTGGGAGTTCCAGAGCGGAATCCATCCAAACGATGGAAGCAATGCCGATGAAGACCCGGATTTCGATGGTTACGACGCAGATGGTGACGGTGCAGTTACCTACAAGGACATGATCGGTGCAACCACCATAGAGAGGATCGATGTAGTACCCGGCCAATACGTCCAGGCTAATAACACGATTTTGTGGGTCCGAACCGTCGTTGACAGCAACTACGTTAACATCCCAGTGAAGACAGATTCACCCGGGTGGGTCTACCACATTCATGTAGAGGTTGATGACGAAGTCAGAAGTAGGCTCCAGGAACTTGTTACCGTTGTGGAGCAGCACGAGAGGTTCACCAACCTAGATGAGTATAATGCTAGGGATAGAGACGGGGACGGGGTGGTCGATGGAAGATCTACTGACCCACTCGATTCGGATACCGACGCCGACGGACTAATCGATGGGATTGAGGTGATTGGATGGAAGATTCGAATCGTGGATTTCGGGGTCCGTGAAGTTATTGTGAGATCAGATCCGGGAGCTTTCGATACAGATCGAGACGGCCTCTCCGACTCGGTAGAATACTACGAGACATTCACGAACGCCACGGACAAGGACACCGACAATGATGGCCTAGAGGACTACAGGGAAGCCGTTGATGGGCACCCTTGGTACGATAATGGGACTCTAGTATACTACTTCACGAACGCATCCGCGTTTGACACCGACAATGATGGTCTAGAGGACGGAGAGGAGGTAGTCGATGGACAGGACCTGTACATCACCCATGGGAATAATGCAGATACCGACAACGATGGCCTGAACGACGGTCAAGAAGTCCTATTCGTTCCACGACCGTGGCAGGGTGCCACCAATCCACTCCTAAACGACACCGACGGTGACGGTCAGCCAGATGGTTGGGAGATGCAGGTTTTCTCCGTCCAAGAGAATACTAAAAGTCACAGCTTATGGATTTCCAAGACCAACTGGCTTCCGCCAGGCTGTGAGTCTATGATGGAGTGCGGAAAGGGGCCAGGAGGGTGGATGTGGGTTAACTACGTCTCAGGATTTGCCTCATCAGGCGATAGAAATGATGACGGGATACTCGATCCTCACTACTTCCTGTATGAGATGAATCTGTCTGGATTCAACATTCCAGATGAAGGAAGGTGGGCCTTAGACCCCTCCTTCGGATCACCAGTGGACTCAATCTACGATATCGATAACGACACCCTACAAAACTCACTTGAGGCTCCCGATAGATGGGACACCAATCCTGTGGACCATGACTCGGATGGGGACAAGCTTCCCGATGGTTGGGAGGTTAGGTACTCTGAAGAGGCTATAGAATTGGGCCTCGTAGACAACAACTCGCTCAATGCACTCGGATCACGTGGCCCTATGGATCCAAGAATGCCCGACTCAGACTTGAATGGGATAGACGATGGTAACGAGGATATGGACAATGACGGGTTGAACCGAACAATTCTGATGTATAGATACTGTCCCGGATGGGATAATCCTCAGGATTTCGAGTGCCATATAGACCCCTACGGACCTGGTTCGGCATTCTACGACGACTTGGAGAACTACACCAACTTTGAAGAGTACCAGAATGGAACCAGCCCGATAAATAACGACACAGACGGGGATAAATGGAACGACGGTTCTGAGGTGTATCATCAGGACCAAGATGATGATGACATGTGGTCCGGATGGGAATACTACTTTGGTTACAATCCAATGGACCCTTCCGACTCGATGATTGACTCCGACGGAGATGGCTTCGTTAACAAGTGTGAGAGCAGATGGAATACCAATCCCCGAGATCCAAACAGCTTCCCATCTCAGGGAGAGCTGTGCAACAATTACGAATGAAACTAATCAACGTTGAACTTCTGGAAGACCTCATTCGTAGTCATACTCACTCTGACGAAAGTAGTGCACTTGGGCAGATCCTTTATCCTCCTAGCACCTACATAGGAACAAGCCGACCTTAACCCTCCTAAGATCGATTGAACAGTAAGCTCCAACGGTCCTCTGTAGGGTACCCTGACTTCCTTCCCCTCCGGAGCCCGGTGATCGGCTATCTCCCCATAGTGTGTCTCCATTGCCTTGGCCGAAGACATCCCATAGAACGACTTATACGAACCTCCATTGTCTTCAATTAATTCTCCCCCTGACTCATCGTGACCTGCCAACATCCCTCCGAGCATGACAAAATCAGCCCCTGCAGCGAAAGCCTTTGCAACATCCCCCGGTGATGAGCAACCCCCGTCTGACATAACGTGGCCATTCAGACCGTGAGCAGCATCAGCACACTCGGAAATAGCAGAAAGTTGAGGGTATCCCACTCCAGCGACCTTTCTAGTCGTGCAAACTGAGCCGGGCCCGATTCCAACCTTGACAATATCTGCACCGGCTAGAATTAGGGCTTCTGTCATCTCCCTGGTAGCAACGTTACCTGCGATGATTATCTTTTCTGGAAATGCCTCCCTAACTTTCTTCACGAAGTTAAGGAAGACTTCCCGATATCCATTTGCTACATCTATGCATATCATCTTCAAACCTTTGTCAGTGTCCATTTTCCGATTCAATAGTTCGAAACTCTCATCCGTAGATCCGCAAGTTACCGCGATGAACTCGGAGTTAACTCCGCTCTCCCAGGCATCTGAGAACTCCTTTGTAGAGTAGAATTTTTGCGTACAGGTCAGCATTCTGTGTCCCTGTAGAATTTCTGCGATTGAAAACAGACCAGTTGTATCCATGTTTGCAGCAACTATAGGCACTCCAGACCAGGTTTCTTTGGTGTGCCTGAAAGTGAATTCTCTTACCAGATTTACATCAGATCTAGAAATCAAGGTACTTCTCTTCGGCCGTATTAACACATCATCGAATGTAAGCTTCAGATCACGCTCGATTCGCATATGACCTTACTACTCGACCGAAGGTGGACTTATGACTGTAATGCGTCAATTAGACGATTTTGGTGCTCGTGCCGGGATTTGAACCCGGGTCGACGGATCGAGAGTCCGACATGATGGACCGAACTACACCACACGAGCGGCAATCTATGGAAAGGCGGCCTCTTTTCAAAAGGTTGCATACCGAAGACAAGTAAAATTTCACTTTCACTTTCACTATCGTCCCTTTTCCCTCTATTAATATCCAAATGGACCGACACCTCTTCATGATGAATAGGAAAACAACACGCACTGTCCTGAAGTACAGGAAGAGGCCAGAACCGCATAGAGTGGTTCCACTAGCCAGTTTGAATCGCACTAAGGCCAAATCCGAGAGGGCAAACATGACATCAATTGTTGACAATTCGGGAAATGTAGCTGATAATCCAACATGGAAGCCCCTTAGAGCAAAAACAGCTCCAATAGAGATCAGCCCTAGCAGTTGGGCAGGTCTGCACAGTAGGATGATGGCCACCATGTCCCTGAAAGCGGAGGTATCGTGATGTCCAGGACTCGCAGACTAAGAGAGGAAGTAATTTGTCTACTAGAGGTAAAGGAAACAGCGAACACAGTCGAGATATTCGATCACCTAAATGAGAGATTTAGGTGGGGCGCAACCATGAACCAAGTCGGAAACATAATGGCCAAGGATTCCCGATTTTCCAAAGTCGGGCACACTAGGGGCCCATTCAGGGGTAGTGTGTACACCGTCTGTGTGTGGGGCCTTTCTAATGATGAAATTGCCGTGGCTCAACATTAGCCGGGGAAGGAATGAAGACTCGGCACCTCGACATTGACGTGTGAGTACGTACCCGACTCTTGCCCCGTGGGCAGAATTGTTCAGATCTGGCAACTCTGTAACAGGAATATTCGGAGTAGTATTGGGTTCAATTTTAGCGTCTCAAGGACTTCCTACCGGAGACTTCGCCATCATTACGGTCTTGCATTGTCTCTCTGTAATGACATTCATGTTCTCGTGGAACGCATTGAACGACTACATGGACATCGAGATAGATCGAATCAACAGGCCAGACCGACCGCTCCCCTCGGGAGAGATATCTGAAGTTGCAGCTAGGAGGGGGATTGTATTTGCCGCAGTACTCTCAACCTCTTTTCTGATATTCGCAGCCTACGTCTCTCATAGCGGCGAAGTAGGTCTAGATGGGTGGTTACCATCGCTTGCAATCTGGATGATAGCACTACTTCTTCTATTCAACTATGAATCTTCATCAAAACTAAGTTTTAGGATGAAGGACAAGGGATTGCCTGGAAATTTGGCTATCAGTATGTCCGTGGGCTTGGTAATTATTTTCGGTGCGGCTAGCGTTTCTGATCCCATGAATCATAGAGCGTGGTCGGTATTTATCGTAGGATTTCTGTATAACCTTTCTCGAGAGATCGTAAAGGACATTGAAGATATGGACGGAGATGAAGGAAGAGAAACCTATGCAATGAAGGTAGGAGAAGAAGGAGCTAGCACGTTAGCCGCTCTGGTTCTTATCGCGGCCCTTGCTGCAATGCTGGCCCCCTTCTCACCCTTATTGCATATCTTTACTGATTGGCACGTAGCATTCGTGATCCCCTCTGTGGTCACCCTGATGATGGTCAAACCAAAGCTTCTCGCATCGGAGTATGGTAACGCCCAGAAACTAATCAAAACCTCGATGCAACTCTGTTTGATTGCTTTCCTGTTGATATCGCTGATACCAGGCTAGCGCAACTCCCAATAGGTCTGCCAAGCGACTTCGTTACACAAAAGAGTTAGTATCGACATTTGAGCCCACATTCTGTTTTCGGCCTGATCAAAAACCACGCTATTGGGAGAGTCCATCACGCCGTCTGTAACCTCTTCTCCCCTGTGTGCGGGAAGGCAATGCATGAAGATGTAATCATCATCAGCATTCGAGGCCAACTCTTCGTTTACCTGAAATCCATCGAACGCCCTCATCTTCCCATCCAAATGCTCTTCCCCCATAGAAACAAAAACGTCCGTGTATATCGCGCCTGCCCCCCCTAACAGCTTCTTTAGGATCATTTACCCCCTTTATTTTTGACCCTGTTTTCTTGGAGATTTCTAAAGCCCTTGAAATCACAGATTCGTCCGGATCAAAACCTTGTGGTGTCGCGAAAACGATATCATAACCAAGAATTGCACACCCAAGAACCAAATCATGAAGCACATTGTTACCGTCTCCAATCCAAGCAACATGGCCATTCATTTTGTCCGAGTTTTCTACTATGGTCATCATATCAGCCGCAGCTTGACAAGGATGATGCATATCAGAGAGGGCATTGATTACTGGAACCGTTGAATTTTTCGCTAGTTCAGCAACATCGTCATGGCCGAAACACCTGTATGTTAAGCAGTCGGTGTACCTAGAGAGAACAGCAGCAGTATCTGCTATGGTTTCACTAGTCCCTAATTGGATGTCCCCAGCAAGCAGTGTTAGGGGCTGACCACCTAGCCTACTAACGCCAACCTCGAACGACACCCTAGTCCTTGTTGAGGGCTTCTCGTAAATCGATCCTATTGTCATCCCATCCAGAGGCTTGAAGTCGTACAGTGCCTCTTCATCGTTCTTTATTCTGATCGCCCAATCGATAATTTCCGAGAGTCTGTCCGATAAATTATCAATAGCCAGAAGGTCTATTTTCGCGTCACTGCCTCTCATGTTCTATATCTCCTGCGAACCCATCCTTGGCATCCGACATTCCTCCAAATATGTTTTGTGCGAAACTCAACACATCTGCTTGGCCCTCTTCCATCTCACTGGATATCGGTATTAGCCCCGGCTGAATCGCCGCATGCTGCATCATCCTAAGTTGTCCAATCGCAAACTCGGCTCTTTGCCCGCCTCCGGCAAATCCGCTCTGATTCGCAGACTCTTCGAACAACGCCGCTTCTAGAACATCCAAGTTCTCTCCCCACTCTAGGATTCTTTCCAGTGTCTCAGGCTCCAATAGATCAGATTTGGACAGGAAGTTAGCAGTCGGTAGACCTAGTCTGAAGTGAACAATTGAAGAGAGCAGCATCTGGGAAACGAACCCACTCGGAGTACTGGACAGCAATGGATCGAAAAGGAAAATCAAGCACGCCCTACCCTGTCCGAGAACATGCACTAAGTGACTAGAGGCCTCTCTGAACGCAAAAAGCTCCACCTGACCAGGAGTATCTACTATCATAATATCTCCAGCTAGACCCTCAATTTCCTCAAAAACCTCTACAGCTTGAGAGGCAACAAGATCCGCAGCAAGTATCTGAGCGCCATTGGGCCCAAGGTCGTACTCATCCATTACTTCGGAAAGAGATATCAGGTCCCTGACATCAAACTCTGGATCATAATGGACCCGTTCAGCACCAGGATCAAGATTGATTGCCAAGACATCGATGTCCAAGAATCTAGCCCA
>CACGHY010000013.1 GCA_902573085.1 uncultured Candidatus Poseidoniales archaeon | reverse complement strand
CCTGACAAGATAATCAAGAGAACAGTCAGGGGGATGCTCCCGTATCAGAAGAATAGCAGCGGAAGGGGAGCTCTGAGGGACCTCAGAGTCATGATAGGGACCCCTCAAAACCTCTCTCAGGATGAACTCCCAGATGGACACGAGTGGGGCCCGACCGAGAACATTGTTCGCGATACCCCCAATAAGTACGTCAGACTGGGCGAGATCAGCTCCCATCTTGGAGTGGATGCAGGTAGATGGACAGGTGAGTGAATTGGCAAGGAAGAAGCGTACCAAGGTGGTCAACACTAGTGGAAAGAGAAAGACCGCAATAGCCAGAGCCACTCTAAAACCAGGCAAGGGAAGGGTCAGGATCAACGGCCACCCAATCCATATCCTTGAGCCCGAACTCGCACGAAGGAAGGCGCTCGAACCCATAAGAATCGCCGAGGCAATGAACAGAATCGACAGAGTCGACATCTCCGTCGATGTGAAGGGCGGAGGGCAGATGGGGCAAGTCGACGCCATCAGGACCGCCATAGCCCGCGGTCTGGTGAAATACAACGATGGGGCTGAGGGAGACGACGAGGAATTGAGAGACGAGTTCGTACGATTCGAGAGGAAGATTCTGGTCAACGACCCCAGAAGAAAGGAACCCAAGCATCAAATGGGTAGAGGCGCTCGTAAGAAGTGGCAGAAGTCGTACAGGTAGGTGGAGAGATGCTAATACCAGTCAGATGTTGGAGCTGCGGGAAGGTCATAGCCCACAAGTACCAGGAATACCAGAATGCTCTCGCGGAGGGAAAGGATGCCGGGGCAGTCCTCGATGGGCTTGGTTTCTCCAGGTACTGCTGCAGAAGAATGTTCGTGGGACACATCGACCTTATCGACGAGGTCGCCCCCTTCAGCATCGACAGACAGCAGTAAGCCATCCGTCAGGGCTTTGACTGAATACTCGCTCGCACGAAGCCCAATTGGGGCCTGTAGGTTAGTTTGGCCTATACTTCGCGGCTGGGGGTCGCGCGACCCAGGTTCAAATCCTGGCAGGCCCACCATCGGGAGAGTACCGCAAAAATGGTCAGTTTGAAGGCCATCGCCCCCTTTGCATCGTCATGGGTTCTATGCATTCGGGCAAGGGTTCCTCCGAGGGCCGGGTTGCCTGGCTTGCAGAGCAGTTGGAGAGGCACTCAGACCTCTACTACAACAAAGCGGAACCCGAGATATCAGATGCAGATTTCGATGCATTGAGAGATGAGCTGCAGCTCCTCTCACCCAATCACCCCCAGCTAAGCAGAGTTGGTTCGGATCCACCTCCAGGCTCTGAAAAGGTAAATCACCTATTCAGGATGATGAGCCTGGACAAGGCCAATTCGGATGAAGAGGTATCTCACTTCGTTTCAGAGACCACCGCCAATGGCCGGCGGTTCGTATGCCAACCAAAGCTCGATGGGTCTGCCCTATCACTGGAATATCGTCGAGGCCGCCTAATCAGGGCCGCCACCAGGGGCAATGGCAGGAGGGGCGAGGACGTTACGGCAAACGCGAGGAGGATGATGAATGTCCCGGAGAGACTCGGTTGGGACGGAGACTGCCACGTGAGAGGGGAGGTCGTAATGCCTCTGAAAGTATTCAGAGAGAAGTACTCAGAGGTTGCGCCCAATCCAAGGAACCTCGCCGCAGGAGCACTTAGGCAGAAGTATGCGGATGCAGGTAAGGGAAGCCCGAGAGATTTGAAGTTCCTCGCCTACGGGGTTGAATTCCCAAGCGAGAAGGATCGCCATCCAGACAGTCCTGAACCTCCGGAATTCAAGCTCGACTCGGAAATAATCTCATGGATAGGCGAGATGGGGATCCAGGTAGCGGGAAACAATGTGGTTTCAGGTGATGATGACACCACAACCACAGAATCCATACTTGCAGTGACGAGGGAGTGGCTCGAGTCGAGAAACTCTGCGGACTGGGAAATCGATGGGGTCGTAATCAAGCTCGATCGTCTGGACAAGCGAGGACTCCTGGGAGAGACCGCACACCACCCCCGATGGGCTCTGGCGTGGAAATTCCCGGCAGAGGAGGCAGTGACGGTGCTTATGGACGTCTCTTGGCAGACTGGTAGAACGGGCAACGTCACGCCTGTCTCGCGCGTAGCACCAGTGGTAGTCTCCGGAGTTACCGTTGAGAATACGACACTCCACAACAAGGGAGAGGTCGAGAGGCTCGGGATAATGATCGGAGACAAGGTGAGGGTCGTTAGAAGAGGTGACGTGATACCAAAAATCACTGAGGTCCTAGGCACAGCCCATCAAAGCGATCTTGATGGCAGATCCCATTCAGATGGAACCCCTTTCTCGGACCCACTCCCTCAAAGGTGCGAGATCCCAGTCCCCGAGAGATGCCCAAGATGCTCCACTGACCTAATTATCGATGGAGCATTCATCAGGTGCACCAACATAGACTGCCCATCAAGACTAGAGAGAGCAATACTATACTGGTGCAGGAAGCTGGGCATAGATGGGATAGGCGAGAAGCTTGCAGAGCAACTTTGTTCATCGGGACTGGTAAAGAGCTTGGGGGACCTATATCGGTTGGAGGACAGGGAGCAGGAGTTGATCTCACTAGAGAGAATGGCTGAGAAGTCAGCCAGGAACGTCCTCGAGGAATTGAACGCCACGAGAGCCATGACATTCAGCACATTCATCTCGGCACTCGGACTGCCTAGGATTGGTCCCGAGATAGCCACTCTCGTCTGTGCGGAGGTGAAGTCTCTCGGTGAGCTTATGCAGATGGCCGAAGAAAGACAGGAAGCCATCCAGAGGCTGGTTTCTATAGACAGGGTAGGAGATACAGTGGCAAAACTTCTGTTGGATGGCATTTCCGATAGGAAGGAGTCGATATTGGACCTCTATGAACAGGTGAAAATCGTCGAAGGAGAGCAAATATCAGTCGATGGACTCCTTTCCGGATCTTCCTTCTGCATCACAGGTACCCTTAGCAGACCAAGGAAGGAGATCGCTCTCTCGATAAAGTCAGAAGGAGGCAAAGTAGTCTCGTCGGTCTCAGGGAATCTAGACTTCCTAGTCGCGGGAGAGTCGTCGGGATCGAAGCTCGATAAAGCCAACAGGCTTGGCGTTCGGATCATCTCAGAATCGGAGTTGGACGAGATGCTAGGAGGGTCAATTCTAGAGGAGCTCCCCGAAGAGAGGCAGTCTACGCTCGGAGAGTTCTGATTATCCGTACATCCCAGTAGAAGCGCCGCTACTCTCCTGTGGCGGATTCAGGTGAACTGCCATCATTTCACGTATCTGCCCCTCTATTCTCTGAGCCTCCTCCATGAGGGGTTCCGGATCCAAGTGGACTGCAGGTAGAAGCCCGTCCAAGAATCCGATTATTCCTGCAGCTGCTCTTGCATCGGGAATCGTCCCTTGGCCAATCTCGCCATCCGACTCGGCAAGTATTGCCAGTGCGTCAATTCCTCTTCTCCTACACTCTCCCATCATCACTCCAGTCATGCCTCCCACCACTCCTTGTTTCAGAAGAGGGACACCGATTCCCTTGAGCACTTCGTGGGTTGAATCGGTGGATCCTAGCCCCAGAATCGAATCCTTATCCGGATCTTCATCGAAAATGCTGTGCAGACTCTCGATTCCGTGTGCGAATGAATCGACCATTATCGTAGAACTCACTCCTGAGTCCTCTATCCAGTCGATTATTCCTGATGATAACGGAAGGTTGAGTTCAGCTGGGATTTGTATTTCCGATGCGATAAGTACCACCCTGTCGCACTTCTCCATGTTGCATATCGGCTCTCCAGCATAGAATCTCAGCGGAGGCAGGGGCTTGCCATCTTGAACCAAGCACATTGGGGGAAGGTACGGGTGTCTGACGCCTCCGACTAGCTCCAAATCCAGTTTTTCCACCAAGAAATGTGCAACTATGCTACTGACGAATCCAACTGACGGGAAACAACTGACCAGAAGGGCACCAGAAGCGTTCAAGCCATCGTCAACCTCGACCATAGGGGCCCCTTGCATGGATGCAGAAACTACTCAATGGTGTTAATCGTTGTTACCGACTCGACTCGATTCCGAGGATAGTGGTGAGATGGGAGTAAAGGCACACGACTTCCAGATTTCTCCGTCATCATGGAATAGGTTTGAGGAATGTCCTAGGAAATACTGGCTGTCCAGACAGCGGCTTCCTCGTAAGGCGAGCATGGCTGCCTCAATGGGGACAGCCATACATAACTCAGTGGAGGACCTATGCAATCTCGATATTTCAGATAGGGATGATGATGAGATTCGTTGGCTCCATTCTTCCTGTGTAGAGATTCTGCAGAATAGGTGGGAGGAAGAAAGGACATTGTTCTTGGAGACACCTAGGCATCCGAGATGGAAGGATGAATCATTCTCAGTTGCGCTCGATGGACTGAGGGGGGCTATCTCCATACTCTTCGAAAAGGCAATGCTCCCATTGGAGGAACTATCCTCGGTCACCGTAAAGAAATGGAAGCAAGTTCAGGATGTTGTCGTCGCAACCGAAGCGAACCTTGAGTCGAAATGTGGAAGAATGCTAGGGCGCCTAGATCTCTTGATCAAGGATCTTGAGAATGAGGCTAATGACGGCTTGATCGTCGCCGATTTGAAGACAGGAAAACCACCAGAAGACGAACTAAGTGATAAGGTAAGCAGGCAATTGCTATTCTATCGGGATCTAATGAAGGAAAATGTGACAGGAGATCAGGACCTTCGGGCGGAGGGGTGGTATTCCTCCAATAAGACGGTTTACAGAGCCGAAGGACCGCCAATCTTGGAAGAAGCCATAGGGGCATGGGAGATGATGAAACTGACTGAAACCCCATTCCAAGCTACTCCTAGCGGAGAGGCCTGCTCATTCTGCGATTGGAAGGCATGGTGTCCCAGATGGTGGTTAGCGAAGTACGAAGGAGAGGTCAGTCAGGAGGGGATGTTCAGAGACGAGGTAGTAAGACTGGTCAGGATTGACCAGGAATCGGGAGCGGCTCTTTTCGAGCGAACGACTCCTGTAGGGAATGATGGGGAACTGAGGGGCTCGGATCACCGCTTCGGAGCTTTGCTGAAGGGGAGATCTCTGGAAAAGATACGACAAATGGATCAAGCGGAACTGGATGGGTACCTATTCCTGGGTAGTATCATGTTCGGAGGTAAGACTGCTCGGATGGGGGACTGGTCAGAGATACTCCCTTGGTCCCCACTACTCCGGTCTATGAGAAATTGAGTTCAAAACCTCTCGGGCCTCTCCTTCGAACATTTCAGGGAAAGCGACCATGAATTTCCAAAGAAGGAGTAGGGTAGCCCCAGCATCCGCATCCGCGCTGTGGGATCTCTCAAGGGAAATCCCGAACCGTTCGCATAGAACGCCTAACCTATGCCCTCCTGGGATACCGAGCGTCCTTGCCAACTCAAGAGTGTCCACCAAGGCTAGTGGAGAGGGCACTTCTCTCCCAATTCGCATGCACTCCATTTCTAGGAATCTCCAGTCGAAAGCTATGACATTATGGCCTACGATTATCGAACCTTCCATCATCTCGCAGATTAAGTCCAGGTGCTCACCGAAACCAGCAGCATCCCTCACATTCTCGTCAAATATACCATGCACTTTACTAGACTCGACAGGAATCCTGCACCCCGGGTTAACTAGGGACTGCATACTAAGTTGCGAGCCATCAGAATCACTACCAACCAGTGCGAACTGCACCACTCTATCCTGCCTGGGATTGAAACCCGTGGTTTCCAAATCGAATCCAAGAACCCTGAACCCCCTAAGAAAGTCTGAAACCACGTAGAGTCGTTGCCGGCACCATCCATGAACCCTACCAAAGCCATTCTAGCCGGACTGCCGTCCAACACGCATATGAGTGACCTTTGATTTCTGGTAGTATGACGGGACGCAGACACAGACTCACAGTGCTCCTCGGAGTCCTAATGATTTCCCATTTCTTGGCCGGATGTGGAGGCATAGGTCCGGGCAGCCCAAATGCGACTCTCACATCCGATAGAGCCATAGTCAACACAGGGGAGACCATAAATTTCGATGCACGGTCCTCAACCACCCCCAATCCGACGATAATCGACGAATTCAGATGGAACTTCGGCGATGGCGAAAAGAAGACAACAAAGCAGGGCGTGATAAGTCATGCATTCAGAGAGCCCGGGGACTACGAAGTGACAGTTCAGGTGTTCAACGACAATGGAGACTCAGACTCCGCCAGCATCCTAGTTTTCGTAAATGCGATACCAGAAGTAATCCTCAACATCCCAGACTTCGTCAAGACGGGACAAGAGGCTAGACTCGATGCTAGTGATTCCTTCGATCCGGAAGGGGGAGGGCTGGAGATTGTGTGGGATTTCGATGCGAACACCGATTCCGATGGAGACAGCGACCCTCTCAATGACATCGATGGCCGCGGTCCTGTGACTAGGATTACAGTTACGGAAGCCGGGAATATCACAGGGGCCGTAACTATCACAGACGATAGCGGAGGCAAGAATACCACACTTTGGACCCTCAGAGTTATCTCTCGTACGTTCAGAATAGTCTGGGAAGAGAAATTCCTCGACTATGACTGGTCAGGCTACCTAGAACAGGGAGAGACTCATGAGATTCAGTTCCAACCCGGGCAAGGGGCCAGGCTGATTGATGTGTCCGCAACCCTCTCTCTGACTAGGGATATCCTCCCAATCACTTGGCCGGAGGACAATTTCACCCTAGAGGTTGACATCCCGTCCTCCGGATGGGCCTTCACCGTTATTACAACTCAGGAAAATATCACAGAGAACTCATCTGCGACGATCGAGAGGACCGAAATGAATCCTCCTCCAGAATCCGATTACACATTATTCGCAGACTCCAAGGAAGAATTGGAGCAGTCACTACTCGGAGATCCCGACGGAAGATTTGGACAGGGAGACTGGTTCTGGAGGATAACCGCACTGGAATGTGACCCCGATACTCCTGTGGATGGAGTAGATCCAGACCAAGGTAACGACTGGACTCTGGAGGCCAATTTCGTCGTATTGGTCCTAAGGGTAAGCGAAGTAAGCGTCTGATTACATAGAGCGAAGGCCTTTCAACCCTCAGTCATTGGGATTATCATGGCACAGTCCTTTGATATAACCAAGGTGTCCATCCGAGAACGCTTGGTAGTAGATGCCAAGGTGAGTATGAAGGACCCTCAGGACTATGACTTCTCGCCCAGAGCTAGCCTATCAGGTACCACTCTAAGCATAGTCAATGAGACGGGGGAACCCTCCTCTACATTCGAGCTGGACGAGGAGCAGATCATAACTGCCGAAAGGGACAGGATGCTAGAACTTAGAGTCAAGTTCAACGTACAGGGCATGCATGGCGTTCTTACTCACAGAACACCACAGCCGATGACAGGCCCGAAGTCAAAGAAGTTAGCCGAGCCGAGTTGGAAGACCATCCTGCCTCTGTCGATGTAACTTCGCACCGTCGGGATTAAGCCGGGCCTTACAGTCCAGCAGACGCTGGACCCATAGTGTAGCCTGGATATCACATGAGCTTGCGGAGCTTGTAACCCGTGTTCGAATCGCGGTGGGTCCGCCACCTAAAAGATGAGAAAGAAGGGCGACCGGTTCAATAGTGAGCGTACTGGCGAGGATTCAGGACCCATAGTGTAGCCTGGATATCACTCTAGCCTCCGGAGCTGGAAACCCGTGTTCGAATCGCGGTGGGTCCACCATTCCACAACAGCCTTCAACCATGGCTTCCTGTAAGTATCATGGCATTCATCTCACAAAGGCGAATCGACTTCCCGATGGTAGACCTGGCGAGGATAGTCTACTACCCTCGTTTCTGGGATCTGGCGCATAGGTTCTACGAGGAGTCCTGGGAATTCACCTGTGGGATACACTACAACGAAATCCTCTTCGAGAAGAAGATCGCATTTCCGATGGTCCACAGTGAGGCGAAGTTCCTCCATCCTATTTTCTACGGTGATACCGTGGAGTGTGCGATCACGGTGCCCAGAATTGGGGATACCTCTATCACGTGGCACTACGAGTTCAGAAACCAGCATGGCACACTCTGCTGGACAGCCGACCAAGTGACTGTCTGCACAGATATGAACGAGGTCAAGAGTAAGATGACTGTCCCCGATTGGATGAGGGATTGCCTAGCCAAGATCGAATCATCATGACTGCTCTCGGGGCCACTTCTTGGATAGTGCCTTAGTCAGCGACTCGTCCATCGTTGCATCCCACCAGTTAGCCTCTCTCCAGATTGCATATCTGCCCCTTATCCCTCTCATATCTGCTCCATCCAGCTTCGCTCCTTGGAGGTTGGAAAGGCCAAGTCTGGCCTTCACCATCCTAGCTCCTCTTAGATCAGCACCATCCAGCGCCGCCTTCATCAGGTTAGCGCCCTTCAGTGAGGCATTCCTGAGATCGGCACCAGAAAGGTCTGCACCCTCCAGGTCGGCTCTATCTAGAATCGCTCTCCTAAGGTTGGCACCAGAAAGGTTAGCCCCTCGCAAGTCCTCTCCAATATGAGACGTGAACGACCAGTCCTTGCTATTTTCTTCCGTCAAATCCTCACCTCTTGAGAGACAACTGGTCAAGATGGTCCCTTCCTGCTTCAGTGAGTACCACGAACGCATTCTTCCTCGGCCTTCTTCGAGGATATTCCAAGAAAGATCCAGACCCACCAGACCCTCCCTCAAGCATTCTCCCTATGTACAATGATACGTTCCACTTCTTCACCGATCTCTTGGTCCACTTGCCAGTCTCTACAACTAGCTTCCTTATTTCCCTAGGAGGGGTATTGCCCTCTTTCTCAACAGACCTCATGTACTGTATCGCGGCCAGGATAACATCAGACTTATTCTCGATTCCGCACGAGTCCAGTAGTCTGGCGAAAGAAGACCCTCTATCCGGAAAGCCACTCGACCGGATAGCTTCCAGAGTCATCTCCATTGCCTCCTGCCTGGCAATTCTCACTCGAGAGAGGGTTGAAGACCATGTATCCTGATTTGTAACCTTAAGCCATCTGTCGCTTGCCTCTTTGGTGTAATCAGCCAGATTGATGTCCTGTGAACCTAGTCTAAGGAAGAGCCCCCCTAGCTCCTTGGCGTCCTTTGCAGGCATTATCAGTCCTGAGGGATTTCACTTATCAGGTTATTTTTTTCTAGTTTTCTTTAACATCCTAGGAACTGTTATGTAGCCGTGAAATTCAAAGAGCGACAGCGTGACGAAACTCCATGAGCGAAGAGTCTGGTGAAGGCTATCCATTGGTTTTGCACTCAGAGGCCGATCCCTCCAGATTGGGCGGAACCGCAGTATGCGGATTTTCGACCGTGGGCTCTGTTGGAGTTATTGCAACATCCCATCTCATCAGCTCATTGCAGCTCAGCCCAATGGGAACGGTTTTACACCCTAAGTTTCCTGCAGTAGCCCTGATTCACGATTCTGTCCCTAAGCACCCTGTGAGAGTTTACCAGGGCGATGGAGTCGGTGTTTTCACATCAGAAATCCAATTCACCAGCGAACACGATGTTTACTTTGCCAATACCGTACTCGAGTGGTTCACCAAAGGTGGCTTTGACAGATTGATCGTAATTGATGGCGTCGTTAGCAATGAATTGGGGATTAAGGAGGACAGCGAACTTTGGGGAGTATCCTCTAGCTCGGTAGGTCGTGACCAACTTGACAACTCCAGCATCCAGCGGATTCAGCAAGGAGTAGTTACTGGAATAGCCGGATACCTCATCGCTGAGGGAGAAAGGAGAGGCCTGGACGTGACGGCGTTACTGGCCGAGTGTAATCCCATGTACCCCGATGCAAGAGCTGCCCTAATTGCAGTCGAGGGCCTCGGAGAGTTGGTAGGAATAGATGTCCCTGTTGAGGGACTGCTAGAGGATGCGAGGAATATCGAAAAAAGAGTACGGGAGGCTTTCGAGAAAGCTCAGTCGAATGCGCTTCCTGCTCCCGACTCAGATGAGGATGAAGTCCCAATGTACTGATCAGTAGAACGGATTGGTACCGGCATCGTGATCTGTCAGATCGACAATTTCTGTGATTTCTGGAACTCCCTCAGTGATCATGACCTCGATTCCCTCCTTCAGGGTTACATCCACCATGCCACAGCCTTGGCAACCGCCTCCAAAGGAGATCATTGCCTTTCCATCATCCACACCTACGAGATCGACGTGACCACCGTGAGCCGCGACGAGCGGATTCACCTTGCTCTCTATTACCTCTGCCACGGACTTGGAGACGTCGTCTATCCAGAGAGGATTTGGGTTTTCGAAACTGAATCCTCCGCCCATGAGAGTCTCCTTGTAGTCCAGAACGGTTCCCTTCAGATAGGGAGCGCTCCTAGAACCAACGTAGACCACGAGACCGTCAACTTCCGTTTCGATATCATCTTCTAATGCATCATCGCTTCCTATGAGTTGCAAGTCGTACTGGAAGCCCTTCGGGCCTCTACCAAGTATCACGATCTTGAGGGCCACGTCGTCGTCGTCCGCCTGTTCAGCGAACTTGTCCAACATCTCCCTGGCCTTCTCGGTAATCTTTAGCATTGTCAGGTGGAGGAAACCCTCATTCTTCAACCTGTTCTTCGTTCAGACAAACTATTCACCTGACACCCAACCCAATGGACGTGGTGCTGGACAGACTGGGCAGGCCTCTGAGAGACCTCAGGGTCTCTGTTACAGATAGGTGCAACTTCAGATGTAGGTACTGCATGCCTAGGGAGGAATTTGGAAAGGGCCACAACTTCCTCCCAAAGACCGAGATTCTGACATACGAGCAGATACGCAATTTCGTCAAAGCATGCAGACCCCTAGGGCTGAAAAAGGTAAGAATAACCGGAGGTGAACCCCTTCTGAGGCAGGACATCCATCATCTAGTCAGGCAATTATCTTCAATGGAAATGGACGTCGCACTCACGACTAACGGTTCGCTTCTCGAAAAGAACGCTGCCAAACTCGCCGAATCCAGACTCTCAAGGGTAACTGTTAGCCTAGACGCAATTGACCAAGAGGTACATTCCGCAATAACGGATTCTGAAGTCCCGGTTGCGGATATACTAGACGGAATCTTCGCAGCAATAAGATACGAACTGGGGCCTGTAAAGGTAAATTGTGTAGTCCAACGCGGAGTAAACGACCATCAGATCCCCAAGCTAGTCAGAAAATTCAGGGGCACTGGCGTTATTGTGCGATTCATCGAGTTCATGGACGTCGGTAACACAAATGGATGGACACGGGGACAAGTCGTGCCGACTTCAGAGATTATCGACTTCCTTTCCAATGAATTCGATCTTACTCCTTTAGCGAGGAAATCTGCCAGCGATGTGGCCTCTAGATGGGCTCACTCAGACGGAACGGGAGAGATCGGCTTCATATCTTCTGTTACACAACCATTCTGCGGAGATTGTGTGCGGGCCAGACTTTCTTCCGATGGTAAGTTTTTCACCTGTCTTTTCACAACCTTGGGACACGATATGTCCGCCTTAATCAGGTCTTGCAGGGAAACGGAGGAACTAACTAACACAATAGAAGAAGTATGGTCAGTCCGAAAAGACAGATACAGCGAGAAACGCTCCTCGGGTGCAATCTCTCTCCCTAGAGTAGAGATGTCCTACATTGGCGGATGAATAGACATAGCGGTCTCAACCACTGCCTCCCAGGGTGCAGCGGTCCTGAAGGAAGGCTTTCCGTAACTGGAAATCGCTGCTAAATGTCCTTTCTCCCGGAGCAACTGTACAATCTTTCGTGGACTAGGGGGGGCACCGGTTCCAAGCCATGCGGCTAGGTCATCCACAACAATCAGATTGCAAGAATCAATCACCTGCGACTCCTCCGCGATGTTTCTGACGCTCTTGGCGATCCTCCTCCTCTCAATTTCGAACCTCTTCTGGTCCCAGCCTACGGGATCATCGGGGATGAAGATAGGCCCACAGCTCTCCAGTGCTCGTTCCTCAGACATTGAAGACATGGCCCCTCTATCTCCGGTAGGTCCAATCCATAGGGGACCAGATACTCGAGGGTCTTTCCTATCCACCGGAAAGTTAAGTGGGAGCATACAGTGCATTGGAAGCGAATCCCCTCCACTCTCTGTGTTTAAGCCAGAATCAATCGAAGCGGCAATTTCTTCCTTGCACGGGGCGAAAACTCTCCAACCGATCTTCTCCTCCAATATATTGGCCGAGGACACACTCTTGATGACTCTAAAGGACACTCTAAGGTGATGAGAGTCCCAAATCGAAAGAAGCGGCTCGATCGTCCTATCATGTCTGGCAGCTATTCTGGAGATATTTGAGAGCATTACCCTCATCCCAGAATCGTGGGCAAGACAATCAGTCCTAACTCTGGCACCATACCTTCTCATAAGAGCGGTTTTGGAGGACCCAGTCAAAGCAGCAGTATCCGTCGCGCTGACCTCCATCACCCCACTCCTGGCCATGGATTGCATTGCTGAGTCAATGAATGGGGCTGGGGAACCATATGGGTCGATGTCAATCCAGTGTCTTCCGCTACTGAGGACTTCTGTTCTAAGATCTCCTTGGAGCGCTTGGAAGTCACCAGCTCCATCGGAAGGCGGGAACTTCTTGTGAGAGGAAATAGCCCACTCAAGGGCTTCTTTCTCCAAATCAACTATTGTGGCTGAGATTCTAGACGAAATCGTACAAGGTAACTCATTCAGCCATCTCCTCGCTCTGAGGCCTGAGGCTGTAAGCCCATCGAGAGCGTAAACTGTACCATCTCCGAGCATGCCCTCTCCCATCGCATGCCCGAACAGTAGAACGCTTCGAGTCCTACTTCCAGCCATTGCTGGATTGTAGAAAACCCCTCCAGAAGACTTTGCAGAAGGGCCGTTAGCATCCGGGGAAGGTTGGGGCAGAAGCATCAGCGTCCTTCCTTCGCGATGAGGGAAAGCTCCATCGCCGAATGACATGGCTCCCGCAGGGCGACCCGACAAAAGGAATTACCAAAGATTAATACTGAGAGAATACAACTTCTGGGTCTGAATGGGTAACTTTTCTACCATTTGCAACTACTCGTCCTACAATTCTACTTCCCGGGAGTCGTTCACTAAGCCATCTTTCAGCCGAATCAGCACAGTCCTCTGATACGGCAACCACCATCCCCATCCCCATGTTGAAGGTCCTGTGCATCTCCAACGCGCTAACGGATCCGATTTCAGATATCCACTGGAACTCTGGATGAGGGTCTAGCGGCATCTCTATCTCCCAACCCAGAGTACCATGGAGCCGAAGCAGATTCGATAAACCCCCTCCTGTAATGTGCGCGATTGCCTTTATGCAACCTGGGGCGAACTCCCCCTTCTCTCTCCTTGACTCCAGCACTAATTCAACTACCGGATCAACATAGATTCTCGTAGGGTTCAGAATCACCTCAGCCAGAGTGGCGACTCCATCCTTCTCGGAGAATCTTCTGACTTTTCTAGAATCATGACTCGGGTCGAACGGACAAGCGTCTTCCAATAAGCAGCCCGACCTTTCAATCACTGCTCTGACAAGGGTGAACCCGTTGGAGTGAATCCCACTACTGGGTAGGCCGATCAATACATCTCCTTCCTCAAGATTCTCTCCTGTGATTCCCTCCCCTCTAGGAAACCACCCTAGTGCGGTTCCAGACAAGTCTAGTTCCTTAACGATCCCCGGAAGCGTAGCTGTCTCCCCACCCGCCAATGTGACCCTTGCAATTTTGCATGCTTTAGAAAGAGAGTCGCCCAAAGAGGCGTGAACCTCTGGGTCTGCCTCTGGGACTGCAATATAGTCCACGAACGCAAGGGGCTCAGCTCCGACACAGATTAGATCATTCACGTTCATAGCAACGCAATCAAAGCCCACACCACCCAGTTGTCCGACTTTGCTAGCGATTTGCAATTTGGAGCCAACACCATCGGTCGCCAGTGCAAGACAAGAGTCACCGAATTCGATAATTCCCCCGAATCCTCCAGGAAGGTGCACTGGAGCACCAAGCTCACCAGGAGCCCTGCTTGAAGTTGACAATGAACCGATCAGACTGGCCACCGCCTTGGCTTCTAGATCTATATCGACCCCGCTAGATGCGTAGTCCATCGGCTCGGCCATAACAAGGCGCACAGAGACAGCAACTTCATTGTCTCGCAAGGAAGATCTCAATCGCCGATAATCAACCGAGATCAAAACCTAGTTTTATGGACAATAGGGGCCTATTTTTGATGTTGCTTATAAAGATAATAATCAATAATCTCTATATGTAAAAGGTATTTCGCAGGGCACGGATAGTGTGAACACTATGTATAACAAGAAAATGATAGCAATGATGCTTACCCTGAGCATGCTAGCGGCTAGTCTCGCTGGTTGCGCAGGGGGGGACGATGACGACGATGACGATTGGGCCATTTCGATGGCCAGCGATATCGAGGTCGTCTGGGTGGAGTCCGGATGGGACCCCATTATCCCCAACCTGAATGCCGGCGAGATGTGCGACGTGATCATCTCGGCGATGACCAAGACAGAGGCACGCGACCAAGTCGTCGACTTCACCAGGGCTTACTACACAAGCAGCCAGGGTGTCATCGGCGGATCCGGATCTGCGTCCATCAGTGATGTGTCCGAGCTTAACGCCGCAGGGATAACTGTGGGCGTACAGTCCGGTACAACTTCGGACATCTTCGCCAATGGGGATGCCGATAACGTGGCGAACCTTGCAGATGCGACTGTTAGCGCATACGACGACTTCCCATCGGTCATCGCCGCTCTGAACAACGGAGACGTCATGTACGCTCTGGGCGACGCACCCGTGCTCGCCCTAGAGGGGACACTGATGACCCAGTTCTCGGATGAGAACTTCGGGTTCGCGGTACGCGAAGACTCAGGGGAACTCCTTGACGCACTCGATGTGGCAATCGGAGCAATTGTCGACTCTGGAGAGTACGACACAATCTTCCAGGCCTCGTTCGATGGTTCAGCAGTTCTGGCAGACGACACCACCGCTGACACGGCAACGGCCTACCCAGCATCACCCAGCGAGGGATCCACTTTGACTGGAGTTCTGGAGTCAGGGCAGCTGAAGGTGTGCACAGACCCATTCTACCCGCCATTCGAGAGCTACGACGCGAACAACAACGTCGTCGGCTTCGATGCAAACGTGGCACATGCTGTGGTCGACGAGATCGCGGCACACTACATGGGAACGGCGAACCCAGTGTTCTCCGTGCAGAGGATCAAGATCGGGACCCTCTATGATACGACTGGTGGCCTTTCTGCTTACGCTGGAGGCTTTGAAGCAGCAATCTCCATGGCCTTTGAGGATCTTAACGCCATGGACGACGGATACGTCTTCGAGAACATCTACGCTGACTCAGGAGGAGCATCAACGACCGCATCTGCCGGAGCGAGTAGCCTAGTCTCTGCCGGAGTTGTCGCAGTAGTCGGAGCCGCTGGCTCAGACGCTTCAATTGGAGCCAACTCAGTCCTAGGACCAGCTGGCATACCAATGATCTCGTTCGCTAGCACCTCGCCTACACTGAGCGACGCCGTAAACTACCCTAACTTCTTCAGGGTAGTCCCAAGCGACTACCTTCAGGGACAGGCACTAGCTGACGTGGTCGAGGGAGCAGGTTACTCCAACACGGCAATCATCGCACAGAACGATGCATACGGAGCAGGTCTTGCTGACGGCTTCGCCGCCAACTTCGATGGTGACGTCTGCGCTCGATACGACTTTGATCAGACGGCCTTCGATGCTCTAGTCGACACAGAGGCTGCAATCCAGGGAGTGGCAGCAGCCGGAAATTGCGACTCGGTAGTCTTCGTGACCTACCCAGATGCAGGTGCCCAGTTCATAGGGGCTATGTACGTAGCTGGTGTGTCCCTTCCCTACTTCGGAGGCGACGGCATGGCTGGTCTAGCAGCACTTTCCGATTATGCAGACTCGGGTCTGGCCAACGGAATGGTCACCACCTCACCCAAGGCCGGAGCATCATCGTACGACGGTGACTTCCCAACTAGGTGCGCAGCAGACCTCACCATCGTGTTGAACGATACTGGCGAGGAAGAGTCGCGGTCCGGATGTGGAGCAGGAATCTACACCAGCGAGGCATACGACGCTGTGATGATGGCGGCTGCAGCGGCCAAGATGGACAACGGTGCCAACATGGCAACTCACATCGCTATGGTCGGCAGCGGCGACGGATTCCCAGGTGCCAGTGGCACTCACGTGTTCCAGGCTAACGGAGACGTGACGGGATCGGGATACGACGTCTGCACTTTCCAGATCGTACCAACGTATGGTGACTACTTCAACTGCATGCAAGCATGGGATGGCTCTCTATCCGATGTCGTATTCGCAGGAGAGACTGTGAAGATAGGCTACATGGGCGATCAGAGCAGCGCTGCAATAGCAGGCCTATGGCCTTCTTTCATGACTGCAGGAGCACTAGCGATGCAGATGGCAAACGCCATCGGTTACAGCAACGGAGTCCAGTTCGAACTGGTCACGGCAGATACAGGATGCGATGGAAACGGAGTTCCTGCAACTGGAACCACAGCAGCCGACCAACTCCTCCTAGCAGGAGTATGGGGGGCCGTCGGAGCAGCATGCTCGGGAGCATCAATTGCAGCCAACGCGGTTCTGTCTCCAGCAGGGATCCCAATGATCTCCTACGCGAGCACATCTCCTGCCCTATCCGACAACGCTACCTACCCTGATTTCTTCAGGGTGGTCCCAAGCGACATCGGTCAGGCTCAGGCACTTGCTGACATCATGAATGCAAATGGCGAGGTCCAGGCTCAGTCCGGCGGAGTGGCTGTGATAGCCGCTCAGGCAGACTATACGGCCAACCTAGGTAACCTGTTCGCAGGATACACCAACAGCACCGGCGACTTCATCGACGGTACCTGGCAGACAGACGGAGGAACTCTGTGCATGGACAGGATCGACTACGACAACACGGACATATCAACAGATTACGATGCTGTTACGCAGCCAGTGGTCGACAACGGGTGTGGCACCGTGGTCATCTTCTCCTACAACGAGGACGGAGCGAGCATAATCAGCGAGCTACGCGAGGCCGGATTTACCGGTCATATCTACGGTACTGACGGAATAGCCTCAGTCACTACCGCGGACTCCATGACGGACACCGACCTCGAAGGAGTAATAGCTTCCCAGCCAGGAACCGCATCCTCAGCAAGAGGGGCCCTCGTGGCCTCACTGTGGCCGACCACAGATGCAGATGGTGACGGAGAGGTTGACGTGCCCATGGGTCAGTACGCATTGGAGGCATTCGATGCTTTGACCATAATGGCATTCTCAGCCTTCACCCAATTGGCCAATCCAGGTCTCTCTGCGACCCAAGCAATCGCAGCAACAGGAGTCAACTGGGATGGTGCAACGGGAGTGCTGACATTCCTGCCAAACGGGGACACACTAGGGCAGGGGTACTGCATCGGTGAGTTCACCGTTACCAACGCCGACTCTGTCGGCGAAGGGGATGTCTCTTTCGATTGCACCCATACATGGGGCTTCGACAACGGACTTGCCGAGATCACTGCCAGCGTCTAGGAAGGTAAGTGATTGGGTTACGTAAAGCAGCGTGGCGGGGGTATCCGCCACGCTGCCCAAACCCAACTTTCATGCCCGGCGACTCGTCCAATGAGACGGGATGCCGTTAAGGCAAGGTGTTTTTACAATGGATCGCCGAGATGAAAATAACGAACAGGACTCGGGAGACCAAACAGAAGAGGCCACATTAACCCTGAAGAGATGGCAGAAAAGAACATTGTTTGGACTACTCCTTCTGCTAGATTCGGCGGTGCTCGGGCTCCTATTCCACCATGGCTCTCTGAATGGACTGAACTGGATCATCGGCGGGTCCTTGCCCAGCGACATGATCTGGCTTCTTCAGATCGTATTCTCGTATCTAGGCGGATTCTCCCTGATAATGGTCCTCTTCCAGGATTTACCCCCAGGGAGAAGTAGGAGGATACTCCAGATATCCTCTCCACTGATGATTTTCATCCTGACATTGCTGATCATAGAGCTCCTTTTCAAAGGACAGGACAAGACTGCATCGATAACCTTCAACACGACCAGCATACTGGTCAGCGCACTACTCTACTCAGCCACATACCTCTCGATAGCCATAGGGCTAACCTTGACATATAAGGTCCAGAGATACGGTAATTTTGCCCAATCTGAATTGTTCATGGTTGGCATGTTCGTAGGTCTGATTCTAGGTTGGAGCGAGTTATACAACCCTCTCTACAGTGCCCCCGGTGAATCAGTACTGACATGGACGCTCTTGCTTAGGACGCTAGTCCTGGCATTCTTTCTGACTGGCTTGGTGGGAGTGATGCTGGACAGATCGGTGTATCGCGGATTTAGGATTAGAAAGGCATCTCCCCAGGTGATGATGATCGCCTCCTTGGGTGTGGCCTTAGCAATACGCGCGATTTACTTCATGAGATTCGGATCTGTCAGGAGGATCTTCGCTCCGGACTCAGATCTGCAATTCAGAACTAACAGGTGGGAACTTCCGACAACAAACTTCCGACTCCAGCTCGGGGACAGGTCAATCGAAGATGGAAGCAGCTACACGAAGTTCAACTGCGAACAGACCGGGGTTGACGAGTCTGGCGAACCTATCCTTACCAGGATCGTAACAGAGGACTCAAAACCACCCCTCGAGATCTACGATATTTCGATTATCGATTGCGTGACGCCTATCACATCAAATCAATCATACGTAAGGGGAATAATTCCAGTTGTAGTTTTCATCTCTGTAGCCCTTCTCGTAATACTCCTCAATAGGACCAGATTAGGAATGAGGATGAGAGCAGTTGCTGATAACCCGGATTTGGCAGCCAGCAGCGGCATCAACGTCGAGAACGTGCAACTTACCAGTGCTTTCCTGTCAGCAGGAGTGACAGGTGTGGGAGGGGCGGTCTACGCTACTGGAGTCCTATTCAATCCAGTATCGGCCTTCTCCCTCTTGCTCCCTGCATTCGCCGTCATCGTACTAGGAACGATTGGCTCCATCCCAGGTGCGATTTTCGCCTCCCTACTGGTCGGAACTGTCAGGGCCCTCTCTTCCCCAATACTCCAAGGCATAGGCCTTCCTCTCGGCCGATCAGGATACTCCGTATTAGGCAACGTGATGCCATACATCTTCCTAGTAGCTATTCTAATGATCATGCCAAAGGGCATAGGGGATGCATGGGAGAAGTGGAGAATCGATTGGACAAGAAAGAGAAAAGAGAACACCAAGCAGGAGCCAACAAAGAAATCGATTGCTGCGCTGGCGATTCTCCCATCTGGGATTCTCGGGCTACACCACTTGAGATCCGGTAGATCCGACAAGGCAAAGAACTTCAGTCTGGTTGTAGTATGTTCCTATGTCCTTCATAGGTGCTTGGGTTTCATCGGCAAGAACTCATTCTCCGACCAATCTTGTTCGGGCCTATGTCCAACCACGGAATCAGCAGAGACTAACTTAGCACTTCTGACGGGGAGGAACGATGGGACCATCGAAGCAACCGACTCTCCTTACTTCTCCGAAACCATTTCTTCATTGGATGAGAAATGGCTCGGGCTAATGGAGACAGAGATACAGTTCGTCAATTTAGCTACCGATCTTTCAGAGGTCATATGGCCCCTTGTCCCTATACTGATTTGGATGTTCGCGATTTACCAAGGTATGGATATCCTTTCTGATGGAAAGGCTTCAAGTCATCTCAGTAGGTTCAAAATCTTCACAAATCGCGATATTACAGTGGCTGCAGCCAAGGAAAAGGCCATTCTCGTAACCTCTCCATTGTTCAGTTTTATTTCGCGAATAGACACGGAGCATTCCAAAGCCGTATCTTCTCTAAGAGGGAGATTATCGAAACTTTTCGAGGCAATCAGTAGTAGAATTTCCGAAATCATCAGGAGGGGTAAGCCGGAAATCGAAGAAAACCCAATCTCAACTCTTCTTGGCCCATATGGGAGACAGGGTGCAAAGGGCTCTTGGGCAACATTCCTCCTGCTCTTGGCAATATTACTTCTAACTATTTTCTGGCTCCCAATTTCTTCCGACCCCGAGTCTGCAACTTGGGACAAGCTATACCAAGTATCCAACATTATGGCTGTCTTCGCTATCTTTGCACTAATGTCGTTCTCATTGAACCTCCATACCGGATACACTGGGATGGTGAACTTCGGAGTCATCTTCTTCGTCGGTATAGGGGCAATTACTGTTGGAATCCTAACTGCACCGAAGTCCATGAATGGATATGGCTGGGGTATATGGGAAGCATCGATCTTCGCCATAGTGCTCTCTGCCTGTTTCGGTTGGGCACTCGCCTACCCGACTGCGAGACTCAGGACGGACTATTTCGCCATTGTAACCATCTCATTGGGTGAGATAGTCAGAATACTGCTATCTGCCGAGCCGCTATTGAGGACAGGCCCAACCGTGTCGTCCATAGGTATCGGAAACTACCCCCTTCCTCTCAAGGATTGGTGGTTCTGCGGTTCTGGTGTAGACACCGGTCCTGGCCTCGAATTCATCAGCGCAGACGCATGCCGATTGGCATCGCCCGAAATGGACTCTCCAGCGAGTTGGTTCGGTGAGTTGCTGAATCTTGGAGAACCAGCACCATACTCGTTCATGCTTGCATCATTTTCACTTATCCTAACTTTCATTGTTTTCGTACTCTTGGAAAGGGTCCTATCATCTCCTTGGGGACGTATCCTGAAGGCAATCAGAGAGGATGAAGATGTTGCTCAGCACCATGGTCATGATGTACTCAGGACCAAGGCTGCTAGCCTAGCTATAGGGGCTGGTATCGCGGGATTGGCTGGGGTTTTATGGGCATGGAAATTGACAGGACTGGGCCCCTCATTTATGTCACCTGCCTCATCCACCTTCCTCGTATGGGCCGCATTCGTAATCGGGGGTGCTGCAAACAACAGGGGGATGATAATCGGCGCTCTCATCATAGTTCTGATGGATTACGTATTCGGAGTGTTAGTAGTCGCAAGCTCTCCAGATCTACCATTATACAACACAGCGAATAGAATAGATGATGCGTTCATCTGGCTGGTTACCGAACAGTGGGAAGTGACAAAGCTATTCATCGCCATCTCTGTGATAGGTTTGGTGTCAAGGCACAGTGGAATTCTGGAAACTGGGTTTTGGGGCGCGGCTATTTTCGGATTCACCGCGTTAATGATGGATGGACAGAGAGCACTCGCTCCAGCCACCAACTACGCGGGCGAGGTCACCATTTCAGGAACAGGTATGTCATATGTCAAACTCGTTCTAATCGGCTCTCTGATGATCTTCTCTCTGAAGTTCAATCCTAAGGGCATGCTGCCGGAGGTCCCATCTAGGCCGGAAAGACCAATGGAGGCAGTCGAATGAGCATTCCATTGTGCGTAAAAGGACTGAGAAAGGAATTCGGTGGACTAGTAGCTGTAGATGACGTATCATTCGAAATCGGTGAAGGCGAATTCGTAGGCCTGATAGGACCGAATGGATGCGGCAAATCGACAACATTCAACTGCATCAGCGGCCTTCTAGAGAAGACCTCTGGAACCATCGAAATATTCGGCCAGGATGCTTCTCAGATGAGGCCCGATCAAATCCAGAAGATGGGCCTAACTAGGACATTCCAACACACTAGACTGTGGCGAGAGATGACTGTGATAGAGAATCTGCTGGTACCTCCAAGGGAGCAACTTGGAACCTCACTTCTCGAGATGCTAAAGGCACTCATCATCAAGAGAAAGAAGCCACTGCGAGTGACCTTATCCGGGAAAGAGAGAACCATCATCCCAGGAAACACCTCAGAGGAAGAGCGTCTGACGAGGGCGTACGAGGTGCTTGACCAACTAGAAGTTCCACACATGGCACACAATCTGACAAGCGAACTTTCGGGAGGTCAGAGCAAACTGGTAGACATAGGGAGGTCGATGATGGGGGAACCGAGACTGCTACTCCTAGATGAGCCGGTTGCCGGGGTCGCCGGCCCGTTGGCCATGAAGATCTTCGACAACCTTAGGAAACTTGTTGACGATACGGGGATTTCCATCCTGATAATCGAGCATAACATGGACTTCATCCTTCGCCAGGGGGTGGATAGAATCATCGTCATGAACGAAGGAGGGATTCTAATGAAGGGAACCCCAGATGAAGTAAGAGGGAACAGAGAGGTCATTGAGGCCTATTTGGGCTCCTCAGGAGAAATAGGAGGGGAGGAGGAGTGACACGATTATTGGAAGTAAAATCCCTAGAAGGGGGGTATGACAGCGTTCAGATCCTGTACGAAATAGATATTCACGTGGACGAGGGAGAGTTCGTGACAATCATCGGTCCCAATGGCTGTGGAAAATCCACCTTGATAAAGACCATTTTCGGCCTCGCGACGTATTACAGGGGAGAGGTAAGCTACCGAGGAGCAGACGTATCCGGGATGAGGACAGACCAACTTGTGAATATGGGGATCTCATACGTTCCACAGGTCGACAACGTGTTCCCCTCGCTTTCAGTTATCGAGAACATGAGGATGGGGGGCAATAAACTGCAGCCGCAGACACTTTCCGATAGGATCGAAAGGTCGCTCGAGATGTTCCCTGATCTCAGAAGCAGAGAGTTCGATTTAGCAGCCTCCCTGTCAGGAGGAGAGAGACAAATGCTAGCTATATCTAGAGCCCTAATATCAAACCCAAATTTCCTCCTCCTAGATGAGCCCACAGCAGCACTTTCCCCTCTCTACCAGCAACAGATCATAGAGAGTATAGACTCACTTAGACAGGTGGGGATAACTATCCTAATAGTAGAGCAGAATGCTAGGTTATCCTTGGCCAGATCGGACAGGGGGTACATCATGTCTAATGGGAAGGTCGTCCATTCTGGAGACGCCCAGAGAATTCTAACAGACCCAGAAATAGGGGAGTACTTCCTAGGGTCACACGACGACCACTAGAATCTCAGTAACCATCAGAGCATCAATTTTGATACAATTCCTTGAATATGACTCAATGAATCCTTCATTCTATGTCCGTCATCTGTCTCGTACAGAGTGACGTTATCGCAAGATTCGTCGACCTTGCGCGAATGGCTGATGGGAATGACCTCATCGTACCTTCCGTGGATTATGGCGGTGGGATGTGCGGGAATCGGCCAAGACATCCTCTCTGCTGACTCCATGAATTCCCATGGAAGAACGATATCCAATTCGAAACCAGTGTATCTTCTCTCTCCTGTGGTTTTCCAAGCATTCCTGCCCGCTTCTCCCATATCTTCCCAGTTCTCGGCAAGTCCGAATGCAGGGGCCATCAAAAGTAACCTGATTTCCTGATCAGGCCTCATTGACGAGGCGTTCGCCGCGGCTAGACCCCCCATCGAGGAACCGACAACCAAGTCATACTCTCCTTCCTCCAAGTGTTTGATCAGGACGGCCGTCTGACTCGCGATGCTCCATCCTATCTCAGACATCTTCGGTGCAGTAACATCCCATCCACAAGCTTCCTTCATGTAGGTGGGCTTGGATCCAGTCGGGCTACCCTCGAAGCCATGTGCGAAAAGTACTCTCAGGACTAACCCTCCAATTCACAGAATGAGAGTCCGAGGAAGTCGCTCTCTGTCGCCTCTCTTACCATGGTTGCACCATCCTCGTCCAGTACTCTCATGTGAATCTCTGCAGTGACCTCGACGGTCGCCTCGAAGAGGTGGCCCCCTCTGACGACGTGATCGTCATCTGAGGCTACAATGTGGATGTGTGTGAAAGGCCCATCTGGTCCGGGAGCTAGGTTGCCCTGCATCGAAAGTAACTCCATCGGATTCTCAATCTCCATCTTCTGATAAATTCCATCAGAGTCGAGGAATCCTATTTCTGTCCCTCTTACCCTGCCTATCCCGCTGGTGATTGCCGCAGTACTAATTCCATTATTGCTAAGACTCCTAATGGCATCATGTAATTCCTCCCCCTTGTCAAGTCTCACTAATAGGTCACGACCAAATCTTCGATACTCCATGTTCCACGATTAGGGATCCTGACTTCAATATCACCATATCTAAATCAGTCCGGGAGATTCGTCTTCCAGCTTGCAGTAGAAGTAGGAAAAAACCAGAAAAGCATCCTGAGGGAGGTTCATTTCTCCACCGGAAGTAAGGGGGTTGGAAATGGCAACCATACTGTTCATAGGCCGCGTGTTCCGAGTTGCAAAGCCCGGTGAAGAATATGACAATGGCAGCACATGACGCTTCAGCCAGATGGAGGACATTCCTTGAGGAGGCCAAGGAGTCAGAGATAATGACACTGCTGTCTCGCCAGACCAACTTCCCCCACCTCTCCATTCCATTCCACGAGATCCAGACTTTCGATCCGGAATTTGCCGAGGACCTACTGGAGCATCCAAAGCAGATTCTCTCAGCTGGCTCCAAAACTCTGATGGAGATTTGCAGAGAGAGAGGGGAGGAAATAGATGCGTTGCTACGAATTGGCGAGCTCCCTGGAGACACTAGAATGCCCTTGCGAGAAATAGGCAGCTCCGACATAGACAAGCTGCGCAGCGTTGACGTCATTGTGACCAAGATTTCGGAGATTAAGCCTAGAATACACAGGGCCGTTTTCAAATGCGAGTCATGCGGCCACGACATAGAAATCGACCAGGAAAACGAGAGAGAATTGAAGGAACCACTCAACTGCCCTCAGGCACTAGGCGGGTGTGGGAGCTCCAGAGCAGAAACTAGGTTTGATTTGGTACTCCTTAGCTCTAGAATGGTAAACAACCAGTGGATAGAGATACAAGAGCAACCTGAGTACGTTCCGAGCGGAGCCCAGCCTAGGAGGGGCATGGTTCTGATAGAGGGCGACCAAGTCAACAGTCACCTTCCGGGAGAGAGAATTACTGCGAACGTTATCCCAGTTGTTAGAAGTGAGGTGAGAAATAGGAAGAAGACCCCTATGTTCGATGTTATCTTCCATCTGATTAGCTCTGAGCACGAGAGCACCCCGTTCACGGAGATATCGATCGACGAAGAGGACAGGGAAAGAATCCTAGAGATCTCAAAGAGAGAAGACCTGATGCCTCTGATACAGCAATCTATAGCCCCCTCCATCTTCTCCACTGGGATAATAGGCTTAGTCAAGAGATCGCTCGCTTTGCAGCTCTTCGGAGGAGTCTCACGGAGACTGAACGATAACACGAGATCTAGAGGAGACATACATATCCTCCTCATGGGGGACCCGGGCGTTGCCAAGTCGCAACTACTCACATTCATCTCGAACCTCTCCCCAAGGGGGAGATTCGCGACCGGCGGGGGAACCTCTGGAGCAGGACTGACCGCAGCAGCAGTAAGGGACGCATTCGGAGATGGGAGATTCGCCCTCGAGGCTGGAGTACTTCCACTTTCAGATCGAGGACTCGCCGCAATAGATGAGTTTGACAAGATATCCACCGATGATACCAGGATGATGCATCCAGCGATGGAGCAGCAGAAGGTGCACGTAGCCAAAGGGGGAATCACGGCCACTCTAAACTCCAGATGCGCGATTCTCGCAGCCGCCAACCCAAAGGAGGGGAGATTCACTAAGAGGCACAAGAATACTAGTGTAATGAGGGCATACGAAGAGACGGGATTAGCTCCTGCACTGGCCTCAAGATTCGACATCATCTGGATGATGAGGGATGAGGTCAGGATCCACGATGACGAGAGGATAGCTAGGCATATACTGGACAATCGAACCACCGGCAAGAGCGAGACTCTGATGGAGAACTCGATCGAGCTAGGCCCGTCCGATAACGAGGAAGGGCTCCACATTGTCAGACCTGAAAACGGGAGGGCGGAGTACCTCAGCCAAGATTTCCTAAGGAAGTACATCGCGTTCGCCAAGAGAACAGTGCATCCACAGTTGGACCAGGATGCAAAAAATGCAATCCTCAAGTACTATACGGAGGAGAGGCAGTCCTTCGGCCGCGAGGATGAGGGACGCAACGACCATGAGTTTGGCGATAAGGAATCTATAATCCCAATCACAGCTAGGGCTCTGGAGGCACTGATCCGCCTCACGGAGGCCCATGCAAGGATGCACTTGCAGGAAACGGCCACCGTGGAAAACGCGAAGGTGGCCTTAGCAGTATTCAAGCACTGGAGAGAAGAATCTGGTATAGAGGACGAATCAGAGATTCACTCAGGGGTTTCCCCCAGGGTCCGAGTAAATAATCGCGCGATAATGAACATGATACGAGATATTTGCTCCGAAAAGGGCGAGGCGACACTCGTCGATATCTACAACATGGCAATTCCTAAGAAAATCACAGAACATGAGGTAGACAGAGTACTCAGCAAGATGATTGAGGGCGGCCAGTTGTTCGAACCGATCACAGAAACATACCGTTTCACCCGTTGAGCCTATGAGCCAAATCCTCTTCGGAGGTCTTGTACATGGAGCCAATTGGAGACGTAAATAATCCCGAAGAACTAGATCCGGTATCTCTGGGATTCATGTGCGGTCTCGAAATCCACCAACAGTTGGCGACCGACAAACTTCACTCGAGAATGCCCAGCGAGCTTTTCGAATACAGGTCGGACGAGATTCCTCACGACTGGCCTCGTTCTATTCGCAGGCTCAGAGCATCTCGAGGGGAAGGGGGTGCTACAGACGTTGCTGCCAGATTCGAGCAAAGGAGGAATAGGACATTCGAATACGTCCAGTCACCTAACTCAGGGCTAATAGAACTCGATGAGTCGCCACCAAGGAACCATGACTCAGAGGCAGTAGATGTTGTTCTCACTATGGCTGCTCTTATGGGGGCAAAACCAATTCCGAACCTTCAGGCAATGAGGAAGACAGTGGTTGATGGATCAAACACCAGTGGTTTCCAGAGAACAACGATTGTGGCCACTGACGGACATATAGAGACCGACTCTAGCCAGGTCGGTATCGACCTGATTTCGTTGGAGGAAGACTCTGCTCGGAAACTCGAGACAAAGAGGAGCGATATCGGAGAAACCGTAGTGTACAATCTGGACAGACTGGGCGTCCCCCTGGTGGAAGTCGCAACCGCGCCGGATGTCCGGTCCCCTGAGCATGCAAAGGAGACCGCACTGGCACTGGGGAGACTGCTTCGCGACACTCGCAGGGTCAGGAGGGGGCTAGGGTCAATCAGACAAGACCTCAATGTCAGCATTTCCTGCGGGGACAGAGTTGAGATCAAAGGATGCCAGGACCTAGACTGGATTCCAAGAATCATTCGATTGGAGATGGCTCGCCAACTCTACTTATACCGGCTGGCAAATGAACTGAGAAGCGAGTTCTCCCTCCCCCCACTTCCTCCGGATAGGGAATCTGACTCGATTCCGGTTGAGAACAGGGTGGAAGTTGCCACCAAGAAGAGAATACCCTATTCTACTCATGATTTGACAGAATGCTTCTCAGAATGTGATTCAGAAATGGTCTCCTCGTCCTTACAGAATGGCTCTTGCGTCCTAGGGATATCACTTCCAGGATTCTCAGGGAAGATTGGAAAGAAGACGACGGACGAAAAGGGCTCACAATTACCAAGATTGGGAAGGGAGCTAGCCAGTGCCGCCAAGATTGCTGGGGTTTCGGGTATCTTCCATTCTGATGAATTACCCGCATACGGGATTTCTGAAGCCGAGGTCGATTCAGTCAGGAGTCAACTATCTCTGTCAGAAGCCGACGCATTCGTTCTATGCGTTGCTCCAAAATGGCAGTCAGAACTGGCACTAGAGGCAGTCATTGACAGGGCACGACTAGCCTTCCACAGAATACCCCGAGAGGTAAGGAATGTAGTGGTACGTAAGGGTAAGCCGGATGATGGAACTACAACGGCACTGAGACCTCTCCCAGGAGGTGCTAGGATGTATCCCGAGACAGACATACCAGTCCTGGAAATCTCACCAGAAAGATGGGATTCTATTTGCCAAAACCTCCCACTTTCCGCTCTAGATAGGAAGAATAGGCTATCAGGATTGGGGCTTTCTAAAAATCAAGGAGAAGCCCTGTTGAACGGGGAGATTGATGACCTACTTTTCGAGGGAATCGAGGGACCTCTTAAGCTTCCAGCTAAGGCGTGGGCAAGCGCCCTCCTCGAGAGTGGCATCTCCAAACCAAACTCCCTAGCGGCAACTGTTCACCTTCGAGAGGAGGGCCTCCTGACAAGGGAGGGAGCGGAGACACTTCTAATGGAATCAGTCGAGGGCCCAATTGAGAGAATAGTGGACTTCATGTCCTCCGAGGCCAAATCACGAGGCTTCGTTCCAGCGGACCAGTCATATGTCGAAGAGGCGGTAGAAGAACTGATTACTGCACGATCTGATTTTGTTCATGAGCGTGGACTTGGTGCGATTGGACCACTAATGGGTTCGGTTATGAGTAAGTTAGGCGGGGCAGCCGACGGGAAAGTGGTTAGCCAAATCCTGAAACAGAAAATAAATGAAATGCTCGATGATTAATATTTTTTTTGTGAATCGCTATGAATTAACTTCTTAGACCTATTTCGGATAGCCACATTTCCATGAACAACCAAATGAGATTTGCAATTTCTATAACTATTCTGATTGGCCTGTCTTCAACTCTTGCCGGTTGTACCTCAGGGACAGAACCCCTGACCGAGGACGAAATTGGAGAACTCAGTGTCGTGCTGACTTTAGACTTCGGAGAACAGGGCAACCAGACAACAAATTTAGGAGACAGATTAACAAATGGAAGTATTACATTTGACCCAATACTAGTCGCCAATAATGTCTCTGCATACAGAGTCATGGAAGCCCTGCAACTGAGAGAAAACTTCACAATTGATGTTACTTACTACGTTGGAATGGGGGCCTTCATCCATACGATAGACGGGGTCTCTGGAGCCGATGATTGGTCAACCTATTGGGGCTTTTACCACGACGGAGAGTTAGCCCAGGTAGGCGCGTCTAGTTACTTAATCACCTCAGATACTCATTTGAGTTGGGTAATTACGCCATCCGCCTAGGCGAATAAGGAATAATTTCTAGGTTATTTCTCCAAGAAACACTATGAAGTGACCATCAGGAGCGGATTATATGTACGATTTTCATAACTTCGGCTTGACCCCGGAACAGGACTTAGTTGTGAACATAGTAATAATGTCTGCACTAGTGCTTGCCATCCTCAAGGGAGAAAAGAAAATCCAAAACTCCAGCCCTCTGGTTATCATTGTATTAGTAACGGTTTTCTGCATCGCAGGAAGAATACTACTCCAACCACTGCCTAACGTTCAACCAGTCACTGTAACAGTTATCCTAGTCGGGATCTACTATCGTTCTCCTTGGGCAATCGCAGTATCTGGAATGGTTGCCCTAAGTACCAACATACTATGGCTCGGGCATGGTCCCTGGACTTTCTTTCAGTTCATAGGATGGAGTGTAGTTGGCATAGGAGGTTCAATTTTTGCCGACAAATTACATGTTGATGGTAGAATTGCACTGAATCGGCTAATCCCTTTTTCAGTACTCTCGGCGTTTGCCTTTGATTGGATAGTATCATTGAGTATACTCCTGAACCACGATCTCTCAGCCTTTTACCCATATCTGATTAACGGACTTCTTTTTGACGTGTTCCACGCTCTCGGAAACGCCGTATTTGTGGTATTACTTGCTAATCCTCTCGGCGAACTAATGTTACGCAATAGAACTGTCAATAGAGGTGTTGCGGTGAGTGAAGTTGTCACAAGCTGATGAAATTACAATGGTCTTAGTGACTCGGTCGGACCTCAAACTGTCTAAAGGCAAGTTAGCAGCACAGGCCGGCCATGCTGTGATGGAATGTACTCTGAGGGCTAAGAAAGAATCACCTCGTACCCTAGACAGATATCGAAGAGAGGGCGCAAGGAAAATAGTCTGCAAAGTACCGGATGAAGACTCACTCCGAAAGACTCTTTTCCATGCAAAGAAAGCGGGATTAATCAGCTATCTCGTCAAGGATGCAGGACACACAGAGATACCGCCAGGAACCGTCACAGTTGTCGGGATAGGACCAGGACCTAGATCTGACATAGACAAGATAACTGGGCAGCTATCCTTAGTTAGTTGACTTCAAGTATGTTTGACTGGCAAGCTGTTTCGCAAAAAGAGTCTTGAATCGAGCCCCCCTCAGGAGCGTGTGGTTACCCAAGCACCACTATCCGAAGAGGAGCGGGCGACTCTATTGTCCAAGTGCGAATCTCTCAAAAACCTCACAGAATGGTTAGATGGAATCGACAGAAGGCCAGGCCTCGACGAGCTAGACGCTCGACTCACATCATTGGAAGTAAACGTCAACGCCCTGGAGGATTGCATCGGGTATTCTGAGGACGGATATCAGAGGAATGTAATCAAGAAGAACGAGCACTACGAATTGGTTGCGATATGCTGGACGCCGGGACAGGACACGCCAATCCACGATCACACCGGTAGCGACTGCGCATTCCTAATCGTATCAGGTGTGTCCACTGAGACCGTTTACGAGACCGATTCGGAAGGTTTGGCGTACCCCGTTTCAGACAGGAAATACGTTCCCGGAGAGGTTTGCGCTGCAGACGAGCCAGACATCCACCGAGTTTCTAACAATGAGAACACTAATCTGATTAACTTGCATGTCTACACCCCACCTCTTAGCGGGTACACAATATATGCTCCGGCCGAGTAATTAGCGGCCTCTCTCTGCCATCAGCTGGACGGCTTGCTGAGCCCACATCATCTTAGTCACTCTTCCTGGCGTGAACTCCATGGCGTCATTAACTACCTCGGCCGTGACTGGATCCATCTTGGAAATCTGGTCGTAGGTATGGATCCCGAGAACGTTGAGTTTCTTTTGTGAGAACTCATCAAGGCCTTGTATACGCGTCAAATCGTCCGGCCTCTGGCCTTCTGCTTCCCCAATCTGAGCCCAGTTTACCTGGACGGCCTTAAGGCCGACCCTCTCCAGGATTAACTCCTCTCTCTCCATCAGGTTAGCCTTGAGCTTCAACTCTGCATGGGCTGCTTCCCTCTCAGCCTTCATAGCAGCCGTCTCGACCCCGATAAGAGCCTCCTCCTTCCCCTTCATCTCGCTTTGGATCTTCTCAATTTCTTGCTCGACTTCTTCGGCTTTCTTAGCAGTCTCCGACTTGAACTTAGTACTATCCTCTATCTCTTTTTGGACTCTTATCTTCTGTTCCTCTGCTTTCTTTGCTTCTTGCTCAACTCTCGCTATTTCTGCTTGCTTGGCCTTGACTTCCTTCTCCAGAGCTTTAGCTGCAGCCATCTCGTTCTTCATCTGATCCTTGACGTCCTTGAGCGCGTCTTTTGCCTCCTCAGCCTCAGCCTTGGACGCCTCAAGCGCCTCCTGCTTCTTGGCCATGGTGGTCTCCATCTTAGACTCCGCAAGCTCACGCTTAGCACGGAATTCCTCGAGCTGTTGTTCTGCCTTCGACTTCGCTTTTCCAGAGGCCTTGATCTGCTTCTCAGCTACTTTTCTCTCCATCTCGGCCTTCTTCAATTCGGCCTCAGCCTTTGCTGCGGCTTTCCCTTCCTTGGCAACCTCTGTTCCCAGCTTCTTGGCCTCAGCCATCGCATCTTTGGCTTCCTTCCCGAACTCCTTTGCAGCAGCTGTCTCGACCTTCGCCTTCTCCTTTAGTTCAGTTTCCTTTTCCTTGAGCTCTTCAGGGGAAAGCTTCGACGAGCTCTTCAGCTCATCCAAGGCCTTCTTCGCAGC
>CACGHY010000012.1 GCA_902573085.1 uncultured Candidatus Poseidoniales archaeon | reverse complement strand
AGCCAGTGGGTGGTGAGAAAAATTGCAGCAAAAGCGACAGCATAATGGAAATCCGAGGAAGCCCATAGAGAGATGTTCAATGCGTTTACGACCATCCCTCTAGTAGCCAGATCTAGAATCGAGGAAACGATAACTACGTCAATCGCAAAGGCTGCAAGCCTTTTTGATCCCGAGGAAAGGATCGTGCCATCAGGAACCGACCAGTGTTCTTGCTCCTGAACAATGGCCTTGGCTAGAGTCCCTCCTCCATGTATGGAGATGGGGGAGTCATGATCGCCCATTGTCACGCCTCACGCTGTCCCCAAGAGATGCCATGCCTCAAGTTTGCTACTCCTGATGTGATCAATCCAAGCTCTCCAATTATCGTCATGTCTGAGAGTGTCTGGGTCACCAACCACTATGAGGCCTCTCCTAGACCTGGTTAGTGCTACGTTCAATCTCCTACCATCCGAAAGGAAACCTACATTCCCATCGGGGTTAGATCTAACACTGGAGAAGATTATCACGTCCTTCTCCCTTCCTTGGTACCCATCCACCGTCCTTACCTCAACATCCTGCATTGACTCTGGAATCATGTCCCTTATCGCCCGTACTTGGCCGGCATATGGGGTGACTATCCCTATGTCCGGGAATTCTAGTCCACCCTCTTCGATTAGTCCCATCAATATCTTCACAACCCATGCAGCCTCCACGGAATTCTCCTTCGAGGCTCCGTCTGGAGATAGTAGCTCCTCGCCCTCGACGGGTAGGAACGCTAGAGGAGCATCCCAATCCGGCCAGAGCATACCTGCAGGAGCCGCTCTATCCGATTTATCCACCCCGTCCTCGAGTTTCCCGCCGTAGAATCTCTTGTTGGGGAAATCAGAAATTGAAGGGTGCATTCTGTATTGGGTGGTAAGCATGAGCGGGGCGATACCCATCTCAACTAGGCGTTCGAATAGGGACCTATCCAAACCGCCTTTCTCCGCTCGACGTGAAATGACGGTTGGCGGCAGTTGTCTGTGGTCCCCGACAAGGACGATCTGTCTAGATCCCTTAACCAGGGGAACCAATGATGCTGGTTCCGTCGCCTGAGTTGCCTCGTCGATAAGAACCCTAGAAAAACTCCTTCCGTCGAGTAGATCGTGTCCGGAACCTATGCACGTACAACACAGAACCTGAGCCCTATCCAGAATATCATCCCTAATCTGTCTTTCAAGCCTCCTTACCTCCTTCCATCCTCGACTCAAGTCCCTATGTGCAAGTCCTTTTTCCTTCCCTCCTCGCATCCCCTTTATCCTACGGGAAAGCTTTTCATTCCTCTCAATCTCCTCGACCAAGTCCCTGTTAAGCTCGTGACTCTCCATCCTAGCATCCATTGTGGCTTCTCTCAGGCTCTCTCTAACCTTCACTGGTTGTCCGAGCCTTACAGTCCTGATTCCTCTTTCAAGAAGGCCCTCTAGCAGGTTATCGACAGCAACATTAGAATCTGCGACAGCTAGGACGGTACCCGTATCTTGAATCGCCCAGTTCTCCAATATTCTTACCGCAGTATGAGTCTTTCCCGTACCCGGGGGACCCTGAATCAAAGTCAATCTCCTACTGATTCCCATCTTGGCAGCCTCCCTCTGGGACTCGTTCAGATCACTAGGAAGTGGAACCCTGACCTGCTTTGCCCCTTTCATCTCTGGAATCAGGGAAGCGGTAGCTTCTGGATCGTGTACAAGACCAAGTAGAAGCTCCCTCAGTGGGGCGCCTCCACCCTCTTCGAAAATTGAATTCAATGCATCCCTCATTCTGTCGAATGCAACTCGATTGGCTCCCCTGTCAATTCTCCACGTTCCCTTTCTAAGTCCCTTTGGAGCCTCGGGTACCACCACTCTGATCGAGTCTCTGCTTCTATTGCTGACTACTGCCTCTATGGGTTTTTCAGTCAATGGATTGCTCCTACTGAGCATGATGATGTCGCCCTGCCTGAATCTATGAGAGCCCAGGCCCCTCCCAGCTCCTCTTCGAAATCTTATCACTCGTTGGCCGAATAACCAACCATCAGTCTTAGCGCTCAAACCAAAAAGAGCAATTCCATTTGCTTCGAGTTTCTTATCCGACCAATTCCTCAATCTCTCCTCAGTCATTGCTAATTCGTCTTCTAATTCCCATCTAATTAGACGAAGATAGGCTTCATGATGGTCCTGGCTTCTCTGGAAGCGACTCGCAATATCCTTCTCTGAACCTGCCACGACCTATCCTCACCTCCAGCCCATATCACGGTTACTTGATGAGCCTCTGACTCAATAATCAATCCATTTCCAGTGAGAATTAAACGCTCGAAGTATTCGAGGTGAATATCCAGGGGGGACGGGACTGGTGTTTGACAGATTCAAGTCATGGAGCAATTTAAATTCTAAGGGCTTAGTTTGCCCATCCTGTCAGCATACTAATCAAGAGGGAACGAAGGTTTGTACGAGATGTTACTATCAGATCGACCGACCTTCCTTCCAGCAGAATTCCGGTCTAGAAGAGGATGAATCTACAGATCTCCTAGATCAACTAATGACCGAGATTGAACATGAGGAGGAGGAGGAAATCGCGCCCCCTTCATTCGCATTAGATGACTTAACAGTCGAAGTGTCACAATACGGGGAGGGAGAAGAAATCGTACTCGATAGAAAGCCAGACTTCGACTCAATGGCCCCTTCAGAGGAAGATGTCGATGAGGAATACGAACTGACTGCAGATGATATCCCCCAATTTGTCCAGAAGTTTGAGGTTCCAAAGGATTTACCAGACGAAGAGGAAATTATTGAGCAGAGACAAATCGAATTAATTCAACCAAACTCTGAAACACCAACGTTCGTACAGCCTTCATCTCCAAGTGAATTAATCGATGCAGAGGAGAGTGGTGTGCCACTTCCTAATCAAACACAATTGGAGTCAGAAGACTTCGATGGAGATGGTAGGATTGACGAATTCGAAGCAGCATTCTCCACAGAGTCGACGATAACGGACACCTCAGCAGAAATACCTCCTGCTCCTTCATTCTCAATCCCCAAAATCACCTCTCTACCTATACAAGAGGAAAGCGTCCCACCCTCACCAGAAACAATACCAAAGTTACCCTCGGCCCCAGTCATCCCTCAACAAGAGACTCCTCCAGAACCAAATGAGCACTCTGAAGATCCCTCTACTTTTTGGCCTTGGCAGCAACAAGAAGAATGGCCCGCTGTAGAAATAATCAAACAATTGCAATCTGCAATCAGATCAGCAAAGGAGCAGAATACAGCCCAAGCCACCGTACTATTGGATGAAGTAGGTCCTCACCTGGGGAACAGGACCTCATTGGTTTATTCAGTAGGAAGGCTACTAATGTCGATTGGTAGGAATTCAGAAGCTAGGAAGATGGTGGAATCCGCGGTAAAACTGCATCCGGATGACCCAGACCTAGTTCGAGCAAGTGAGAAACTGATTTCATAACCTAGATGTCGACGCAGAACTGATGCGGTGGGACCCTTCCCCGAGAATGATGCAGAGAAGAGCCACTTCCACCATTCGAGTGGATGAGGGGCTGGTTCTAAGACCAGCTTCAAAGTCTCACATAGCAGAAATAGTCGAAGCATTCGAGGAGACCTGGCCAGATGTGATGAGGGCTATGCCGTGGATTAATCCAGATAAGGAAATAAGACCTCAAATCGAGGATTTCATCAGAGACACCGAGAGGAAGGGCAGATCGGGCCTCCTTCATCACTGGGTGATGACACGTCCTTGGGATGGTTTTGTCATTGGTTTAGTAGGCTTTGATAGAGTTACTAGATCCGAGAGGGCGACTTGGAATTTGGGATATTGGGTAAGGAGCTCTGAACAGAGACACGGATATGCCAGGCGAAGTATAGACTCAGCTCTAAATTGGTTGGGACAGGTTGGCGAAATGATTGTAGAAGTCAAGGTCGACCCCAACAATACACCCGGTTCAAAGACCGTAATTAGAACCGTCAGGAAATGGAAAGGAGAGAGATGCGTTTCTGGAGATTCACCGATCACTGTCGCTGGAATCAGGACAATGCACGAGTGCCATTTGATAGAGTTGGGACCAGGAACATCCCCATCATAGGCAGAAACTACCGTCGACCCATTCAAAAAACACCTCTTGACTGGGGATTTTGCCCAACAGGTTAGTGATTGCCATGCCCCCCCCCAGAACCCCGACAGACTCTTCCCGATACGGACCCAGAGGAGACGGATGAATGGCTGGAATCCTTGAGGACCCTAGCATCGTCACAGGGCAAGTCAAGGGCGCGGCTACTCCTACAGGAGGTAATGTCAGAAGCATCTTCCTTGGGTATTGAAATTTCACCATCTAGAACTCCGTACCTAAACTCAATTTCCATTGAACAACAGCCTCCATATCCTGGAAACCTAACATTGGAGAAGAAGATCCAGAGTCACGTACTCTGGAATGCGGCCGCTATGGTCTCAGATGCAAACAGGAGAATGGACGGGATAGGCGGGCATATTTCCACTTACGCCTCAAGCTCGACTTTGTACGAAGTAGGATTCCAGCATGTATTCAGAGGAAAGGATCACAATGGCATCGGAGACGCCTTATTCATCCAGGGACACGCTAGTCCTGGAATTTATTCTCGAGCATTCCTAGAAGGAAGAATTTCCACAGATCAGGTTTCAAACTTCAGGCAGGAGGCCTTCGTGGAGGGACTGTCTTCATACCCCCATCCAAGACTAATGCCAGATTTCTGGGAGTATCCCACCGTTTCGATGGGTTTAGGGCCACTTGGTGCCGTAATGCAGGCGAGATTCTGGAAGTATCTCGACCAAAGAGGAATTGCAGATACATCGGAGAGTCGAGTTTTCGCCTTCTTAGGGGACGGAGAGATGGATGAACCAGAGTCAATAGCTTCCATAGCAGTAGCCGGTAGGGAACAGTTGGACAATCTAATAGTAGTAGTAAATTGCAATTTACAGAGGCTAGACGGTCCAGTAAGAGGGAATTCCAGCATCATCCAGGAATTAGAGGGCCTCTATCGAGGAGCAGGATGGACAGTAATCAAGCTAATTTGGGGGTCAGGATGGGACAGAGTATTCCAAAGAGACACAAAAGGAGAGCTTCTGGAGAAGATGGAGGGTATCGCCGATGGGGACTGGCAACGACTCAGCACTCTATCAATCGACGATTTCCGAGAAGAGATGTTCTCTGGAAGCGAGTCTCTGAAGGCCCTAGGAACCTCAATTACTGATTCTGAGATAGAAGGCCTTACCAGAGGAGGTCACGATCCAGTAAAGGTGTATTCCGCATACAAATCAGCTATTTCTGCAAAGGGTCCAGCTGTGATTTTGGCACATACAGTGAAAGGCTGGGGAATCGACTCTTTCAAGGGTAGGAACTCAACTCACCAGAAGAAGAAGATGACTATCGACGACCTGAAAGCTTACCGTGATGCTCTGGAGATTGATATCGAGGATTCCAGATTAGAAGAAAATCCCTTCATCGCACTAGAAGAAGACTCGGATGAGATCAAGTATCTGACCGAAAGAAGAACCGAACTCGGTGGATATCTACCTTCAAGAAAGCCCTCGAAAATTAACTTCGATCTTCCCGGAAAAGACACATATTCAGCATTCGACCAGGGTACTCCAGAAGGTCAAGAGGTTTCTACAACCATGGCTTTCGTTCGCCTGCTAAGAAATCTGATGAAATCAGAGATAGGCTCCAGAGTCGTGCCCATCATCCCCGATGAAGGCAGAACTTTCGGAATGGATCCACTTTTCAGCGAGTTTGAGATCTTCGCTTCCAGAGGCCAGAAGTACACTCCAGTAGACCATAAGATGCTCCTAAACTACAAGGAGTCGGAATCAGGGCAGGTCCTCCAGGAAGGAATTTCTGAGGCAGGAGCCATTGCATCATGGATATCAAGTGCTACTTCGTATTCTAATGCAAACTCTGCTACCCTGCCTTTCTACACCTTCTACTCAATGTTCGGATTTCAGAGGGTAGGAGATCAGATTTGGAGTGCTGCAGACGCCCGTGCGCGCGGCTTCCTGATGGGCGCGACAGCAGGACGGACCACGCTTAACGGCGAGGGTCTACAACATCAGGACGGACACAGTCTTCTGATGGCCTCGGCAGTTCCTAACTGCCGAGCATGGGATCCTGCATATGCCTACGAGCTAGCCGCTATCATCAGACATGGAATAGATGAGATGTGGGGCCAGAATCTTGATGTCTTCCACTATGTGATGCTTTACAATGAGAATCAGCAGCAGATGCCAAAGCCACCTGACGTGGATGATGCCATCGTTAGGGGTGCGTACAAAATAGAAGAAGTGGGAGAGGAAAGAAAAAAGATTAGGCTACTCGGATCCGGCCCAATCCTGAGGAACGTTAGGGAGGCAGCCTCGGAACTACTTAGTGAACACGGGATATCATCAGAGGTTTGGTCGGTTACCTCCTATGGGGAACTTCGCAGGGAAGGTCTTGAGCATGAAAGATCAAGACGCCTGAATCCTGAAATTTCCGACGAACCATACGTCTCCAGGTGTTTTGGAGACGAGACGCCCACAGTCGCTACTTCCGACTACATCTGCTCCGTTCCTGAGATGATTCAGAGATGGATAGGAGGCAGATACATTGTACTCGGAACAGATGGGTTCGGAAGATCCGACACACGAGAAGCCCTCCGTTCGTTCTTCGAAATAGATACAAACAGCATTGTTGTTGCAGCGATATCGGCATTGGAGCAGGAAGGAACAGTACCTTCTGGCACGGTAAAGAAAGAATTAGAAAAGAGGAATCTAAGCAAAGAGAGAATAGACAAGACAGAGTGATTATATTGGGTAGAGTCTCAAACGCTGTCAGATTTACGTTTAGATGGGTTCCATGGGTCATCACGGGAGCTTCGTTAGCCTATCGTAGACTCCCGGATAAATCTCAGAACGAAATCAGAGAAGTAGCAAAGGAGCCACGCAAGTGGGGAGAGGGATTGGAGAAGGCTTGGGATGCTTCGAGAATAGGGGCTGAGCATTTCCAAAAGACATCAGGAACATTGGCCAACATACTGATTGGGAGAAGGGTCAGTAGAAAGGAGAGAATTCAGGCTAGAGACGATTTGGCTGCTCTGAGTATAGTAGTGCCTCCTCTGAGAGTTTTCATGATTCCTGGAAGTCAGATTCTGCTGGGGATAATGGCACGAGTTACTCCTTGGCGACTAGTTCCTGATGCTTGGATTCCTCTGAACGCCCTAAAGAAAATCAGGGAGGAAGAAGCACCTTCTTTAGATCAAGAAAGCACCCAAGTTCGAAGGATGCTCGGCAGATAACTCATTCAATCATAGTAATATTGGAAAGGAAGTAGTTATGCTTCAATGCATCTTCTAGGCTAATCCAGTCCGGTACCTCACCCTTGAAATTATCATATCTGTGACCGGGAATCAATCTCCAATCCGGAGGCAGACTGCTGAGAATCTGCTTGGCTCTAATCAAGCTCCTCTGCTGTGCTTGCGGATCCCCTCCGGGAAGATCCACTCTCCCAGCGCTCCTGACGAAGAGAAGATCACCAGCATGGTAGACTCCATGTCCGTGGAAGGTGACGTGACCAGGTGCATGACCGGGTGAGTGAGTAACAGTAATCTCAATAGATCCTGCAGACCAATCCTCACTTTCCCCGGGTTCACAATCCCAAGTATTGGTGAAGTCCACCTTTCTGAATACAATATTCCCCAATAGGCTAGGAACTCTTGCATCTTCATGCCCCCAGACCTCAAGATTGGGGAATCTATCGATCATTCCTGGAAATCCTGCTGCATGGTCTCGATGAGTATGCGTATACAGGAGGTGTGTAGGTCGGAGCCCCTCTTCTTCTAACTTAGAGCACCACTTCTCGGCGTCGAACGGATCAACGATTGCGACAATTTCATTGGCTCGGTCCACGAAGGCAGTATTCATGTTCATCAGGTCGCCCATTTGGGTTACCCAGACTTCTACTCCATCTTCCCAAATCGAAGTATGAAACTCTCCCTCGGACAGCATGAACCTTGCGAGTAAGACATAGGACAAAGTCGTAATGCATATACAAGCGATACCAAGCGCTAAGTTTGAGCAAATGCCATACGACCCCCAAGAGATCGAATCCAGATGGCAGAAGAAATGGTCCGAAGACAGAGTCTTCGAGGCCGAAATTGATGACTCTAAACCCAAGTTCTACTGCCTTGAGATGTTCCCATATCCATCCGGACACATGCATATGGGACATGTCAGGAACTACTCTATCGGCGATGCGATGGCACGCTTCCAGAGATTAATGGGAAAGAACGTACTCTACCCGATGGGGTATGACTCATTCGGAATGCCAGCGGAGAATGCCGCCAAGAAAGAAGGAGGACACCCTCATGATGTCACGCATAGCAATATCTCTAGCATTCGTTCCGACCAAGAAAGGATGGGCTACTCATACGATTGGAGGAGATTCTTGGCGACATCGGATGTGGATTACTACCGTTGGAACCAGGAGATGTTCCTAGTCCTCAATGAGATGGGTCTGATTGAGCGGAAGTCGGCTCCAGTAAACTGGTGCATTGACTGTGATACCGTTCTGGCTAACGAACAGGTAAGAAACAATAGATGCTGGAGATGCGGATTGGAAGTAGTCCAGAAAAACATGGCACAGTGGTTTGTAAGGATGACCGAGTACTCCGACGAGTTGCTCGATGAACTAGAAAATATCTCCTTCCCCGAGAATGTTAAGACTATGCAGAGGAACTGGATTGGGCGCTCCAATGGAGCACATATCGAATTCCAAGTGACCGACTCTTCGTCAGTAATTGGAGCATTTACTACCAGGCCTGACACCATTTTCGGAGTAACTTTCCTCACTTTGTCGCCAGAGCATCCTTTGTGTGAAGAATTGTGCTCAGGTAGTGAGTGGGAAGAAGGGTGGAGAGCCCTCAAAGAAGAATGCTCACGAATGTCCGAGTTCGAGAGAGTAAACATGCTGAAGGAGAAGAAGGGTGTCTTCCTAGGGAGGTATGCAATCAATCCACTGAACGATGAGAGGGTTCCAATATACGCTGGTAATTTCGTGGTCTCTACTTATGGAACGGGGGCGGTGATGGCAGTCCCAGGGCACGATCAAAGAGACTTCGATTTCGCAACCGAGTACGATCTTGAGATAAGGAGGGTACTCGAAGAAAGCCGGGGTGGCGACACCAACGAACCAATGAATAGGGCATTCGAAGGATACGGACCAATGATCAACTCTCCAATAGACGGTTTTGACGGACTCTCCGGAGATGAAGCAAAGAGTGCCGTAATTTCCGCTCTGGAAGAGAAGCAAGCAGGACATGGCAAAGTTGAGTATCGTCTGAAGGATTGGCTACTGAGCAGACAGAGGTTCTGGGGGACTCCTATCCCCATGATTCATTGCAAGTCATGCGGAATTGTCCCCGTACCTCGGGAGGATCTTCCGGTTGAGTTACCCCTAGACGTAGTGTTCACCGAAGACCAAAGTGGCAATCCTCTCGAGTCGCATCATAGCTTTGTGCAAACCATTTGTCCTAAATGCGGAAGTGAGGCAAGGCGAGAAACCGATACAATGGACACATTCTACGACTCATCATGGTATTTCATGAGATTTTGCGATGCGAACAACGACGAGTACCCGTTCAATCACTCTGCTGTAGATTATTGGATGGATGGCGGAGTTGACCTGTACATAGGGGGGATAGAACACGCTGTCATGCATCTACTCTATGCTAGATTCTTCACAAAATTCACTAGAGATGCTGGGATGAACGAGGTCGGGGAACCATTCGGAAGGTTGGTCTGTCAGGGCATGCTCAATGCTCCTGCCCCCTACTGCTCCGATTGCAATTCTGAGTACCATGTTGACTACTTCGAATCCGCTTGCCCAACCTGCGGAAAAGAACTTTCAAGCAGATCAGCAAAGATGAGCAAATCTCTTGGAAACACCGTTAGCCCTGAAGAGATGATTTCCAGATTCGGAGCAGATACGGTAAGGCTGTTCATTCTATTCGGTGCTAATCCTGAGGCAGGAATGGACTGGTCTGATAGCGCCTTGGAAGCTAACCATCGCCAAATCAACTCTCTTTTCGGCGCTATCGATGAAGCAATGGCACTTTCGAACGCTCCTTCGAAAATTGATGGATGGCTGTTATCGAGAATGAGAGCGAGTCAGAATAGATGGATTGAAGCAATGTCCGACGTCAGTCTAAGGGAGGGGGTGATGATAAGCCACTTCGAAATGCTGTCGGATTGGAATTGGTACCTTCGAAGAGGGGGCCTGGATAGAACTACTGCAATGAAATTCCTAGAGGGATGGATTCCAATGCTCGCCCCCGCAACACCTCACATTGCAGAGGAATTTTGGAATAAGTTCGGCGGAAAAGACCTCCTTGCGGCACTTGAGTTTCCTACTGTCAGCATCGAATCAGATGACTTGCACATCTTGGCCGAAGAGGAATACGTGAAGAACATCATATCCAGTGCGAGGAATCTCAGGACTCTGGCTGAGAGACACTCCAAGAAACCGATTTCCAGGGTAGTCATACAGACGTCTCCAATCTGGAAATCGGATCTAGCATCAGAGGCAATCAAACTTCATTTCTCTGAGTTTGACTTCAAAGCAAACGGTCAGGAGCATGTCAAATCTCTGGAAATATTCAATGAAGAGTCAACAAGGGGGGAGGTTTTTCATACGTGGAACTCAATTACAGTTGGAGGCAAGAAAACTAGAGGAAAAATCTACACTTGGTCAGATGGATCCAGATATCTACTATCAGAGGGAATCGATGAATTAGGTATAATCTCGGCTAACTCAGCTTTCATTGCATCAGCCCTTGGAGTCGAGAATGTCGAAGCCTACAGGGTAGGAGAAGGAGAAGACGTCGGGGGGAAGGCACGAATTTCCTTCCCATTAGAACCCGGAATTGCTTTCCTGTAGGTGAATCATGGCTACAAAATCTACTACCACCGTCCTTTTCGACGACCAATGCGGTAAATGTACCAGATGGGCAGATTTCATCAAGAAAAGGGACCCGGGTTTGAGGGTAAAATTAGTGGGCCAGAACAGTGAACAAGGAAAGGAGATTTTACTTGACATCCCAAAGGAAATGGAGGGGCTGGATTCTATTTTCCTGATTTCTAATGACGGGAGATGGTTCCCTAAGAGCGCTGCAATTTGGAGAGTATGCAGACAACTTGCATTTCCATGGTCTTTAGCATCAACAATGGTTCTCGTACCTTGGCCAATTAGGGACTTCTTCTACGATGCATATGCAAGAATGAGAAAGTAGTCTCTGACAGGTGGGTTCATGGGGCTCCAACATCTGGAGGTATCATTGAGTGAAGACGGGAGTGCCAAGCGGCGTCGAGGACGCCGGGGCCGCCGCCGAAGACCGAGGAGTGGGAATAAACCCTCCAAGGATAAAGGCAGGGGCGCCAAAACAGAGGATATCGAAAGAGCAATGTCCAGGTTTGACCTAGATCCCAGACCGATGGGAATACCAGCAAAAATTGATCCACCCCCAAGGAAGATAGAAATCAGATGGAACACGAACGCGATTTCTAGGGAGGTCCAGAATAGAGCAGGGAAGATTGCCTGTATCCCGGGCGAATTTGGCTTTCTTCCGGAGGAGAGAGTGCAAGAAATTGCTTCGGATCTGGATGGTCTACCAATCTCATTGGAACAGGCCCTATCCCTCAGAGCGGCACTAAATCAGGAGAAGAGCGTTTACTCTCACTCAAAATTGATGCGTAGGTCGAATGAGCTCAGCAGGAGGTATGATTCAGGAGAAAGCGTGATTGCTCTCTCCAAGAGGTTTGATGCACCACCAGTTAACACATTCAGGGCTATACTAACCGGACGAGGCTGGACCAAGACCAGGATTAAGGACACACTAAACAAGAATCCCTCCAAATTAAACCAGAGAGATAGAGAGCAATTCGAACTCGCTGAGTCAGTTGACCGAGTTAGCTCGGTCAACCAGACCGAGACTCAGAGTGCAGCCGAGGTTTTCGAAGAGATACTATGTGACCACTTCTCCTCTTTAGGGATACGATTCAGACGTCAAGAGGAACTACTCAGGGAACAGACAAAAGAGGAAGGTAGAGCAATCATAACTCCAGACCTGCTTCTGATCGATGATGTCAGAATAAATGGGATTCCATGTGCCTGGATAGACGCTAAGCACTTCTTCGGGGCCGATCTAAAGTTTCCAAAGAAGAAAACCCAGAAGCAGGTAGACAGGTATGTAGCCGAGTATGGGCATGGAGCCCTAGTTTATCGACATGGCTTCTGCGATGGACTAAGGCTAAGAGGGGCGATCAAGCTCGACTCCAGTCCTTTGGATCTAAAGCCACTGGAGGACTTCCATGAGAACTCTAAGTCTTAGCCTCTATCGTAATGCTCCTACTCTACTGTAGAATGAAGAGAGTCCGTAACCCTCCAATTCCTCAGAAATCTTGTAGATCCAATCCTCTTGCCCACGTGGGTCCTTTGGTACAATTACCACACTCTCGCCCAACATACAAAGCATAGCAGACAAACTTTTAGAGAGTTCTGAACTATCTATCGCCTTTTTCACAGATTCGATAATTTCCGATCTCGATGCATCCTTCTCAAGACCGCTATCAGATGAGAATCTCAGTGATTCCTCGATAAGCTCCGACCACCTGTGCTCCTTCCATTCTCCTTTACCGATTCTCTCCATTGCATGTTCCCCTGCCAGGCAAATTTTCCTTCTCCATTCCTCATTATCTATGTAACTTGATGTGTGCCTGCCTGTCTTTTCTTTCCAAGAAATTAGAATCGGAATTTCTACAGACCAACCCTGGGATACTCCTGGTCCATTATCCAAAAGAGATCCAGAAAATGGGGAACCCGCTGCAATTCTTCTCTCCACTCCTCCCGAGGAAAGAGCAGTCGTGTCACCCAAACCGCTAGATCGCTTTCTTTCAACAATGTGGGCAACGAGAAAAGATCTCCTCACACACTCTTCGTGGGGGATTCCGATTGCTCTCTGAATAGCCATCGATGATGCCACTGCACCCGAAGCCGACATTCCGAAACCCTGAGATGTCGGCAAGGACATTATGATGTCCAGCTCCCAATCAAAATCTCCAATCTCAGGAATCTCCTCCACTAACTCCGACAGTACGTCTTCATACATTCTTGAGTCGTATTCCCCATCCTTGAATCTGACAATTATCTCTCCGGAGCCTTTCTCTCCTTTCGCTATTGCTTCGACTCCGTCTTTGAGGCAAATACCCGCACCCCTGCTTCCTTGATGCACCGGATCTTCACTTGAATCATCAATCGTGAAAAGAAGGGTGATGTGCGCCCCGCACTGCCCCCTGCCCAGAACTATAGACATGTATTATCATCCAGCAAGATGGTAATGAATCATTGTAATTCATAGGGAACTTGCAAGGTCTTTCTCAAGAGATCCAAACCTTCCTGAAAGCTCCTCGACTGCCTTCATCAAAGCAGTTTTTGGACTCATCGAACCATCTGTCTCAAACGATAGGATAAATTCTCCTGAGACTTCTTCAAGGGTAATTGCATTCTTGAATGTTCTTGATGCTTCTGTGCCCTCGCCAACGTGATTCAATTCATCAGAAAGAACGGCAACTTTGTCCACATCTTCCAACTTTCCATCCTTGTTGAAATCCTTTGCTGAGATTTCTAAGTCCATGTCCCAGAGAATCTTTGCCTTGGTTTTATTGTTCAGGATTCCAATCCTTCTCGGGTGGAAAGTAACGCCACATGCTGGGGACCACTTTGTATGGTCTCTTCCTCGACCCATGATGGCGGTTGCGTAGAATTCTATCATTTGTCCCTTCATTAGTTTTGTAATTGGTATGGTCTTATACTCGTCTGGTATCTCAAGTGCTTCCTCTCCGAGATACTTCATGTCGCCTGCAGTGACCCAACGTCCTTCCTCGGTTCCGAAGACCACACAGGTGTAAATCATCTGACATTCTAAACAGCCTCTGTCAGCCTCAACAAGATCCTTGCAGTTAGGGCACTCATCTTGGAAGTAGAACTTGTCATGCACAGTTGGGATAGGAATCATTGCAAGCCTCTGAGCGACCATTTCGTCAGGAATGGGCCCGGTAGTCTCCCATATCTCTTCGTCTTGCTCCTTTGTACCGAGCTGGAATCGTACGCTGTCAATAGCCATCTTTGGAGTATCTGAGATCAGTGACCTTCTGAGCGCATTGGCGAAGCTCCTGTCTGTCTTAGACAGAAGTACCTGTATCTTGTTGTCCTCTTCTTTCAGTATCTTGGTCTTTACCATTTCATCACTCCAAAATTCAAACTCTTCTGCCTCTTCTTCCACCTTTGCTCTTGGTTCCATCAGTTGGCATTGGAGTCACGTCCTCAATCCTCGTAATCCTCACCCCAGCACGAGTAAGTGCTCTAATGGCGGCAGTTGCTCCTGGGGCGCTGTTCGATCTGTTGCCCCCCGCTCCTCTATATTTCACAATAACTTGATCAAAATCCTTCTCGGCCAGCATCTCGGCAATTTTCTCTGCAGCCCTTGTCGCAGCAAACTGCCCGCCGGAGTCGCTTCCACCCTTGGTCACCATTCCTCCTGATACCTTACAAACCGTCTCTGCACCTGTTAGATCGGTGGCAGTAATCAGAACATTATTGAAAGTACTGTAGATGTGTAAAATAGCTTTGTGACCCATCACGACTCCTCCTTTTCAGAGGAATCTTCTTCCAATTCCTCTTCCTCGTCTTCTTGGTATCTGAGTGTCTCCAATTCCTTCCTGAATGGATGTTCAGGATCAAGGAAAGGAGAGTTTTCGCTATATCGTAGTGAATCCTCTTCCACCTTCAAAACATGATACCCTGGAACCGTCATCCGCTGGTCACCTATGCAGATGTGTCCGTGTACGATTAGGTTTCTAGCCGCTCTCATAGACGGAGCCAATCCCTTGTAGTAAACTACCGACTGCAGCCTTCTGGATAACATGTGTTCGACGTTAATCTCTAGAACATCTCCAACGTCTGCACCGCTTTGTAGGAGCCCTTTCCTGGTCAACGAATTCAGCAATTGCTCTTTCTCTTTGGAATAATGGCCTTCGGTTGAGTCGACCCTTCCTATCAATTTCATCGCCTGATTTCGATGCCTTCGAAGTGCAGACTTTTCTCTCCATATTTCCCTCATACCACCGACTTTCTTCAGTCCGTACCTTTCCTTGAGATCGTGCTCTTCGTCAATTCTGGCCTGCTTCCAGGGGTGCGTGGGAGTCTGTGTCCTAGGTCTGGAAAATTTTGGCTCGCCCATTGTCTAACCTCACTTCTTCCTCTGGACTCCGAGTGCAGAACCTCTTCGACCGTTTGACCTGAGCCTCTGCCCCCTCACCTTGTGTCCGCTCCTGTGCCTCATTCCACGGAAAGTCTTGATTTCTGCTAGCCTCGCAACATCATCATCCTTGGTCATTCCTACCTCATTCGCAATTATGTGCGCATCTTCATTTGACTCTAAATCTCTTTGCCGGTTGACCATCCACCAAGGAACGTTGGTCGCGTATTCGTCGATAGCGCTTCTGAGAAGGTCCTGCTCGTCTGAAGATAGGTGCCCACCTAGTCTGGTCCCGTCGATTCCAGACATCTTGCAAATCATCATGGAAGTCCTGATTCCTATGCCCTTGACTGATGTCAACCCGTATGTGATTGGCTTCATTCCGTCGATGTCAGTATCGGCTATCCTGACGATGTATGAGAAGTCATCTCCAAGTTCGGCTTCATCTACTTTCGGCATTACGGTTCCCCCGTGTTCACCTTTCGGTGGCCTTTTGGGCACCTTCGCGACCTACAATGCCTATTTGAACCGATTGGAGGGGCAATAAATTGGAAGAACCACTACTCCTTGCAGACCACAAATAACTTTTGGGCTCCCGACGGTCTTTCTATCTCCATGTCTACCATGAAACCCTTAGTGCCTTCTGACCCCTTTAATTCCCGGGTAATTCTTCTTTGGAGCGTTGGATGGATCTTTGGATCTAGATTGCATCTCAGGGTGATTTTAGATATCCCCTTTCTTGCCACAGAGGATGCAACCTGATCGATAGTATCCAACTCTGGAGGTGACAACCTGTGCTGGACAATCTGGCCGGTCGCCACCACAAAACCCCTCACATCGTCGTCATCAGATATTTCGTCTGTATGAATTAGCAAAGGCCTCCTTCCCTCGGTTCTAACCCAAGATGAACCTGTCCCACTCTTAATTGCCTTATCGTGCCATGGACCCTGAAGGCCACTCTCGATTAGTACTGGATCCACAATTGTTAGATAAGCACCCCGTGGAATTTCCATCATACTCCCAAATGATGTGGAATTGACCCCCGAACCTCTTCCTTCGATGCTTGAGATGACCCTCTTTCTTCCCATTCTTATGCATCTCTTTGGACTGTCGGAAGAGAGGGATCCTACCCAAACCGAGAGCCTATCTATTCTACCACCGCCTCTGCTTAGCCATTCCCAAGTCCACGAAGAACCGGGAAAAGTCGTCTCAAGAATCCCATCGATCATTGCACGTTGTACTGAGTCAAGTCTTGGAGACAGATCTAACAATACCGCAGGGCCTTTCGGTCCAGTTTGTAAATGGCTACTCCAACCTTTCAGGACCGATTTAATGTCGGGTTCCATCTCATCGAGACTATGATTCTGAGCATCCCTAGGTCTGGCCGGATCAATATGCAGCATTGCGATAGGGGGATGAGCCCTGGTCCCCGCGTCTCTAAGACTAGACCAGTAAGTTGAAACTACAGATTCAGCAGAACAACCATCTCCTACCAAGACTCTGTCTAGGGAACGTTGGACATCTCCCTCCGAATTGAGATGCATATTTGCAGCGCATAGTTTGGCTACATCATAATCTATCTCAACACCTAGTCCAGGTCGTTTAAGAATTTTTGAAAAGGCGATGAGTTGTATTCCTGAGCCAGCAGCCGCATCTAGGATAACACCAGCAGGAAGTGCCATAGGATCAATCTGACTAGCTCTAATCGAGGCTACTGACCATGGTGTTGACAACCTCTTCATACTCTCGCTCATAAAAAAAGAAGGCTCTCCCTTCCTCGAAGATTTTGGATCTCCCTTCCTCTTCGCACTAGTAACAAGCTTCTTTGAAGGAAGTAATGCAGTGTGCCCCTCTTCTTCCACGGACGTTCCCGTTGGAACTTAGTCAAGTCTCTTTCGTGAAATTCACTCTGATATTGGGGCACTTCTAAGGGCCAACTCAAACCTCAGCCATTTTTCCTGGAGCTGGTGCCCATCGCTGCTGCCATAAGCAATATCAGGCGGCAGAAGGGTTGTATGAGTCGTTCCGGTATTAATTCCTGGAATCAATCCTCTATCGTTGTCAATGTCCAGTCCGATCGCAGACCAACAAAAACCCTCGATGGACCAATTGCATCCTTCTCCAGCCGAATCACTCCAGTCTCCGCTATCCAACTCCTCCCCCGAATCAGCATCCCAGAGAGTATACTGCACTGCAAATGGCTCTCCATCCTGGATATGAACGTCTTTGGTCTCAGAACCTTGGAATATATTCACGTCTAACCTAACCTGGGCTTCTAGGTTCGAAATATGGGTGGCAGTAATGCTAACCTTTCTCTCAGAAATATCCTCGATCAAATTCACCTCCATTACAGAACTATCATTTCCCGCTAGGTCGTTAATTATCACATATGGCTCGTTATTAGAGGCGAAAACAACTCCTCCTCCAGATATTTCCAATACCAAATTCAGGGTCTGATTAGCTCTATTATAGACAGCTACACTTGCCGAGTCTCCAGTACCCTGGTGCTGCCAGTCGCACCTAACCTCCCCGGGAAGTAGGAAAACCCCTTCCTGCTCTGATAGAGATTGAGGCCACTCCCAATTATCTTCCCTAGGAGAACACGTATCAAAGAGTAACCCAACTTCCCAAAGCCATCGCCCGTCTTCGTTTAGTATCTCAGTATCTGTTGTACCGAAAACGGTGTCTATTTCGTCAAGGAAACCGATTGCAGAAATTCCCACCCAGACCGAACTCAACAATAGTCCTATTCCGGTAAAAACAGATAGGACTATGCTTGCTCTAGGTACAGCCATTTTATTGAGCCCCAGAGGGATTGGAGGGTGTTCAACCTCATCAGGAGTATCAGATATCCACGACCTCGTCACGAGTGGCTTGAATTGCCATTATGTCATCAACGTTGGCACTTCTGGCTCAGTCCTTGAGCAGTTCGTCTTGATTGGCTATTCCCAGCCAGGCCACTATTCCCAGCTCCACTGCTAGAACGATCATTCCAAGCAATATTTCATTCTGCCCAATATCTCCAGATGCGAAAACGAGGAAGCACAGGATGCCGGCAACGAGATCTGCGAGTCCCCAGATCCTGAATCCCTTTCTTAGTTGTAGGATTCCGATTATCCAAATCTCAGTGGACATTACGATCATTAGAACCGGCAGAGCAAAGTCTCCAATCATTCCAATTGCAATCGCCCCGGTGATAACGAAAATATGACCATCAGCGGCTAGAGTGAATGTCCATTTGGGCAGGTTCAATACGACAGTAAGTGCACATCCAATCATTACAACTATTCCAGATATTAGCACAATCTCCCCAAACCAATCGAGCAGACTTTCGTTCCATGTGGATAGCGCAAAGATAGCTAGGATTCCACCAGGGAGAGCAATGCCTAATTCTGATGGTCTTGAGGATCTAATGCTCTGCACAGCAGAGCTAGAAGCTGCTAGAATCCCAGCAGGTCCAAACGACATCATAACAATCGCTAGACTTCGAGCTCCAGAACCGAAACCATCTGCTTCAGGATTGCTATCATTAATCCTCCTCTCGATCCAGAAACTCAGAATAACACACATAACTAGGATCGACTCTAGAATAACCCACGGCATAGTCCATTCCAGAGTATCTCCATCGAAAGGATCCACAGTGAACGGGAGAGGCAAGGCCCCAACTAATGCCCCCCCCAACAAGGCGGGTCAACAACAGCGGGATAACAAACCAGTCGATTGCAATAGAAATCCTGTCCATCAAATTCTTGTGTTCCAGCAATGAAACCATCAACAAAACAAGAATTAACGAGCATGCGACGGCCATGTCCAGAAGTTGATTTGGACTACTCCCCGGCGGAAAAACATGTGCTGATAGTAAGATCAAACAAACTCCAGTTACTGAGAGCGCAATGGGCATCTCCATTCCAAGTATGTGCGGCAAATCCAACTCTAGCCCCTTGGTTCTTTTTTTGATCAAAAATACCGTTGCACAGCAGAAAACACCTGTTGAGACTAGTATCAGAGGGCCCATTCCGAGTACAGCAGAACTTAGAATCCCTGATAGTAATACTATCATGAGAACTACCATTCCAACCACTGGGGTATGGGTTATCTCAGAGGAAAGCAGTTCCGTCATGTCCTCTGTATCTGAAAACTCCCTTCTGCTCCTTCGTAATTGCTCCATCTCGGCCACCTTGGGACTGTAAGAAGAGAATGATCCTAAGCCAGGGGAAAGGCCACCCTCAGAGACCATGTTGATCACCGTCTCTCTCCTCGCAATGGTCTTCAGCTCCGATCTAATCTCCCCTCTAGAAATAAGCCAAAACGAAGTAAAAACAAAAACCATCGCCGATGAAAACTGAAGTAGAGCGTTGTCGGACTCTAAAGACAGAATACTCGAGATTACTACTAAAATAAGTGCCGAGCAAGCAGGCCTTAGCATATTCTCCATATGTTCCGCTCTAGGCAAATAGACAGAAAGAACCACAATTGTACAGGCTATAGCCAAGAACTCGATATCGAATATACTTTCATAGAAGACCGCCGAGTCCGAATCAGATATCCATTTTGGAGAGGACAATCTACTGGAAGGATCCCTCCCTGTCCAGTAAACAAGCATTGGAACGGCGACCATTCCAATCCCAAGTCCGTATACCGCGTCTTTTCCGAAGTACAATATTGAGGAGATAGATAGGCACATCAGAACAATTATCCACTCATCAAGGCCATGCCTCCATTGTATTGTTAAATAGGTAATTGCAACTATCCAGATAATGCCTTCTTCACCGCTACTTCTCAGTCCTAGAGCAAAACTTACGATGTGCAAGGCGGAAATTAGTGCTAGTAGAGAGACCAGAGAAAAAGTATTGAAGCCATCAAACTGAGCTAGGATTACAATTGTCAGCATTGGTAACCACAGGCCAATACTCCAAAGATTCAGCAATCCAGAGTCTCTTATTGATGCGGAGATTTCGGTTATCCCCATGAATCCAGATGCAAGATTTACGCCGCTAACGCCCATCTTTGAGTTTACCAGGAACAGAAGTAACGACGAAAGTGACAGATAAATCACGAGAGGTAGAGGTTCCAAGTGAACAAATCCATCGTAACCATTCAAGTCGTTAGCTACCATTATGGTTCGCAAGGTCTCTTCAATAATTGTCTCTATTACAATCCACGACCATGGAAGAATGACAGTAACTCCTGTCAGGGAGGAAGAATTTCTCCTAAACGCCAGAAACGCTGTTCCAATGTGTAGCAGCGATAGTATTCCCAAAAGAACGAACCCCCCATCCCCATCGGATTTGCTATCAGTAGGAACTAAGAGGACCAGTATTGCTAAAACGGAAACAGATCCAACCCATAGGACTCTGTCCGAGACGCTACTCTGGTCTCTGAGGATAATGGAGACAGTTACTAAAGCTCCAATCGCCGTGAAGATTTGGTAAGCTGACACTCCCAGAGACGCGTTCACATAGTCGTCGTTCAATAATACGAGGGTGAGAATTGTGACCGTAATCAAGAGTGGTCGAGATACCCTACTTGACTTAACACCCCTAACAACCAGGTAAGAACCTCCAAATGCCCCTCCGAGGAAGGTAACCATTCCGAGAGCGTACCCCAAGTCCTCACGATTTGATGCTACAGCCAGAACGGCTCCAACCATGCCCAGCGAAATCGAGACCCCCCATAGTCCCGGTTTTCCAAGACCCAAAGCTTCGAATCCCTTCGAGAACCAGTTCTCATTCTTTGAGAAGACAGTCGCCATGTATGCGTTCATTGAGGTTACTACCATTAGTAGAAGGAACAATAGCAATGGTTCCTCTACAGGCAAGACCTGCAGAGGTCCGGCAGAAAATTGCGGCGTTATCGCATGCATCCCAATCCATAGATTAGAAGACGCAATTCCGAGGGAGGCTAGGTTCCCAGATCCCCTGTTTATTGCAATCCCATGTAGAATTGTGGTTGCAATCAAGATCATGACTGCGACTCCTAACTCCCCGAATTCGGTCCCCGCGGTTGATCCAATCGCGAGGAGGACCAGCGTCGATTGAGCAGCTATTGCATCATGATCGTGTCTGTAGGCGACCCAGACATTGACCACCACTAGAAGTAACAATACAATGCCGAGCCAAAGATCATCCTCGATAACCCCCCAGTTCCTCAACTCTATTGATAGTCCGTAGAGGACCTTCATCGAGATAATTACCCAGGTTATTCCCAGTAGTCTAAGCCTCTCCTTTGGAACCCACAATTCCCCTAGCCCAAAACCAAAAAAAGCAAGAAACAAGAGTAGAATCGTCCCGATCTGAGCCTCAAACACTCTACCAATCTGTATGCTTATGGCACTGTAAATTACGATCATCGACACCATCAGAATCCAATTAATCCTCTGTTCGCCCCCCTCAGATAGCTGAGAGACCAAATCTCTCTCGGGCGGGGAAGTAACGCCACCGTCTCTGTTTGCACTTCCTGGTAAGCCTCCGTCGGGCTCGGCGAATGGGTCGAATACGTCCCCTATCGCATCATCCTGCTTCTGAGGCTTCTTCGAATCATCGACATTTCCAGATATATCCAGATTTCCTATGTCGATTCCTGATGGAAGCCGGAACTCCCTTTCCCGGATGACCTTGTCTGGTGACTCTTCGTCTCCCATTATCCCCCTAACAGAGGATGTATTGCATAATCACATCCCCTAATAGGGCGACAAACAAACACTTTGAAATTAAGAATTAATTTTTCCAGCCGTAACGCTTGAAGTCTAAATCCCTCTCGGGCTAGTCGGAGGGAGTTGCGATTCAGAGTTCCTCTCAAACTAGGGCTGTCGATTTGTCCCAACATGGTTTGGAACCCAGTGGAAAAGTTCACTGGAATTTAGGTTCAGAGGAGCTCCACCAAATGGCGGTTGATTTGAATGAGGCCAAACTCACATCAGACTCTGTATTACTCGCAACCACTGGCGAGAGAACAGGACGCTCTCCGAATGACAGGTTCATTGTGGATGAGGCTGGAATGGCAGAGGATGTCTGGTGGGGGGAAGTCAACAGACCAACGGCCCCAGCGGTTTTCGACAGGCTATTAGTCAAGGTCCAAGACCATCTTAGTTCTGTAGAAAATGTATTCGTCAAGGACGCCTTCTGCGGAGCTGACAAGGACTACAGGATGCCGGTCAGACTAGTGACTGAGAAGGCATGGCATGCAGCATTCATGCACAACATGTTCGTAAGAGCTACGGAGGAGGAGATATCATCTCACATTCCCGAGTTCACCATACTCCATGTTCCAGATATGAAGTCCAGTATGAGCGACGGAGTGAACTCAGACGTCTTCGTAATAATTGCTCTGGACCGAGGCATGGTGATAATCGGGGGGACCCACTATGCTGGTGAGATTAAGAAGGCAATTTTCACGATAATGAACCATATCTTGCCATCCAAGGGAATTCTACCGATGCATTGTTCTGCCAATACAGATGGTGAGAACGCTGCTCTCTTTTTCGGTCTTTCCGGTACCGGTAAAACGACACTATCTGCTGATCCGAACAGGGCACTTGTCGGAGACGATGAGCATGGCTGGTCAGACAACGGTGTTTTCAATTTCGAGGGTGGGTGCTATGCTAAGCTAATCCGCCTCTCTGAGGAGGACGAACCGGCGATATATGCGACAACAAAGATGCCAGGATCAATTCTCGAGAATGTGGTATTGAATGCAGACGGATCTCCGGACTTCGACAATGGCTCTCTCACTCAGAACACCAGAGGGTCCTATCCAATCGAATTCATAGAAAATCGTACTCCGGATTCGATGGCCGGCAATCCGAGCAATGTGGTGTTCCTAACCTGTGATGCTTTCGGAGTGCTCCCCCCGCTCTCGAGATTAACTCCTGAACAAGCCGCATATCACTTCATGTCGGGATATACTGCTAAGGTTGCTGGTACGGAGATTGGAGTTACTGAACCCCAGGCCACGTTCTCGACTTGCTTCGGAGCACCATTCATGCCGAGGCATCCGAGCACATACGCAGATTTGCTGTCCAAGAAGATTCGTAAGAATGAAGCAAAGTGCTGGCTGATCAACACCGGGTGGATTGCTGGTGGGGCAGATGCAAGTAGCCGAATCAAGATTAGATGGACCAGAAATCTTCTCAATGCAGCTATCGATGGAAACCTAGACAATGTGGTTTTCGTCAAAGACGAGAGATTTGGGTTTGAGATTCCTACTACCTGCGAGGGAGTACCTGACCGAATCCTACAGCCCAGGGAAACATGGGACGATGAGACCAGATACGACAACGTCGCTAACCTTCTTGCTCAGATGTTCATTGAGAACTTCCAGCAGTATGAAGATGGATGCTCCGAGGAAGTAATTGCTGCTGGCCCAAAACCAGTCGTCTAATCGACTAGTCTCTGACTGGCCGCTCTCTGGGCATCTACCGCACAAATCGCTGCCATATGCACTACATCTCTCGTACTGTCTCTACGCTGAAGGACGTGAGCGGGCCTTGAGAGACCCTCCAATATGGGACCGGTCATCTCTGCCCCCGCTACCCTCTGAAGTAACTTGTAGGCAATGTTTGCGGAAGCAAGATTGGGACAAATCAGAACATTGGCCGGACCGTTGAATGACATAAATGGATAATCTTGCTGTATCTCAGGAATAAGAGCAGTATCTGCCTGCATTGGCCCATCAATTACCAAATCAGGCTCGATTTCTCTGACTATCTCAATTGCCTCTTCGATCCGATCAGTCCTCATTTCCGCAGATGTCCCGAAATTGGAGAAGGAAAGCATTGCAACCTTCGGTTTCACTCCGAACCTCTTTGCAACCTTGGCTGTCTGAATGGCTATCTCAGCCAATGTTCTAGCATCAGGATAAATATTGATTGTTGCATCTCCGATAAACATCAACTGACCATTCACGGTCATCATGTACATCCCCACTATTCTGTGAGAATTTGGATCAGGTCCGATAACTTGCAAACAAGGCTTCACAATATCCGGGTACTGGTGGGAAATGCCGCCGAGATACCCGTCTGCATCGCCCATTCTGACCATCATCGGAGCGAAGAATGTGGTTGACTTCAACTGCCTAATTGCATCCTCCCTTGTCAGCCCCCTCCTGCCTCTTTGCTGATGCAACTCGTCTGCGTAACTTCCTCTCCTCCTTTCGTCGTATCTGACATCAATCATTTCGCAATCAAAACTCAGCCCTAGTTCTTCCTTCACTGCCTCAATCCTCTTTTTCTGTCCTAGAAGAATGGGTTCGCATATTCCTTCTGAAATGCACTGAGATGCCGCCTTTAGGATAGTAGGGTCCTCGCCCTCGCAGAAAACAATCCTCTTTTTCTCCCTCTTGGCTTGGTTAATGACCCTCCTCATTATTGACCTGGTCAGCCCTAGTCGGGACTCCAACTTCTCTCGGTATGAGTCTAGGTCGAAATCGTCGGCAGAAAGACCGGAAACCCCCTCTGCTACAGCTGCTTCAGCCACCGCGCTCGCTTCCCAAATAAGCACCCTCGCATCGAAAGGCTTGGGAATCAAGTATTCGGGTCCGAATGACATTTGCTCCCCCTCATAAGCCGATGAAACATCATCTGGTACGGGCTCCTTTGCGAGCTTAGCAAGCGCCTTGGTCGCTGCCATCTTCATCCCCTCTGTTATTTCACTGGCCCGAACATCCAAGGCTCCCCTGAAGATGTATGGGAACCCGAGAACGTTGTTAATCTGGTTAGGATAGTCGGACCTTCCTGTTGCAACTATGGCATCATCCCTCACGCTAGATACTTGTTCCGGGGTAATCTCTGGATCAGGATTGGCCAGTGCGAAAATCAAGGGCCTATCTTTCATCCTCTTGATCATATCAGGAGTCACTAAACCTCCTTTGGATAGGCCGAGGAAAACATCAGCTCCATCCAAGGCTTCACGTATTCCGCCTTCAGGAACATCCCTGGCAAACTCAGACTTGTACTCGTTTAACTCCCCGTTCTGCATCCTCTTGGACGTCATGATTCCCTTTGAGTCGAGCATCGTCATATTCTCGGGATTCACCCCCAGTCTTCGATAATGCCTTGCACATGAGATGGCTGAGGCCCCGGCTCCGAGTATAACTACGCTAACTTCTCCAATCTCCTTTTCGACGACTTCGAGCCCGTTCAGTAAGGCGGCCCCGGAGATTATTGCTGTTCCATGTTGGTCATCGTGCATAACCGGAATGTTCAACTCGTCCACAAGCCTTCTTTCAATCTCGAAGCATTCAGGTGCCCCAATATCCTCGAGATTTATTCCTCCAAAGGTCGGTGCTATTGCCTTGACAGATTCAACGAATCCATCCACATCGGTTCTATCTACCTCTATGTCGAAAACGTCGATATCTGCGAATGCCTTGAACAGAAGTCCCTTGCCCTCCATTACAGGTTTGCTAGCCAGGGGACCAATATCTCCCAACCCGAGAACTGCAGTTCCGTTGCTGATAACGGCCACCAGGTTACCCTTTGACGTGTACCTGTACGCCTCTGTAGGGTTATCTCTAATCTCTTCGCAGGGATATGCCACACCAGGAGAGTAAGCAAGAGATAGCTCCCTCTGAGTACCGTGTGGCTTTGTTGGGACTACTGTGACCTTCCCTCTTGGCTCGGAAGAGTGGTATTCCAATGCGTCTTCGCGCAACTGGTCATTGCTCACAGTGTCACCTCGGACATCCGGGAACAACCATCTCCTTTGATGCTATCCTATTCATCATCGTGTGATTATCGGCCAATATGGCCTTGTTTACGGTTTTTTTACATCCAGCATTTTTCAGATGATGAGCAAGTCACGGACGACTACCCCTACCCTTCATAAATTCCACAACGAGGGACTCGCTTTGTTCCATGTACGCCAGTGGCAAGACAAACGGTGAGAGAGCCAAGGCAATTGGCTTAGTTACTCTGATGATTTTACTCCCATGGGGTGCAAATCACTCCCCTCGATCAGACTTGGAAATGTTGGAATCAGATCACATAGGTACCGACTATATTTCCAGCAAGTCATGGGGAGTAAATGGCAGCAATGACACTGGTTGGATTACCCTAGATGCCATCGGATCAGACCCTGACAACGGGACTCCCGCACTTTCTGATTTTTTCATGGAGTTCGCACCTGGTGCTGTGATTGACAACCTGACTTTCGAAGTGGCCGTTAACGGAAGCGATGGATATTGGGTGAACCAACCTCAGATCGCAGTCATTGACACCCAGACTAGTATTTTGGATTGGAGCGGACGTGGTGATATGGGGAGGCAGAACGCCTTCTCAGACAACTCACCAAGCCTTGTGGACGGCATTCTCGACTCATCCCTAAAGCCAAACACAATCAGTGACGCATCTTGGCAAATTCCAACTGGAATTGAAATCACAGATTTGGTTATTCAGGCCCTCCGTCCCGTTGATCCAAAGCTATCATTCAGCCCGATCGAGGTCTCAATCCATGGTAGTGCATACAATCCATTCGATGGGAGGCTATACATTCTGGTAGACGATGATTTGCTGGTGTTGGATGACAACGCAAACAAGCGCATCATTGACATAATCCCAGATATATCTGGGAGGTCCATCGCCACGGACCCTAACAGGGACATGCTATACATCGGTGACGAAGGAGGTAACGTAACTGCCATGCGCCTATCCGACTCAGATTATGTTTCAGACTTCCCTGAGGAAATCAATTCATCATTGACAGACCCAATTCTTGCGTTGGCAACTGACATATTCGGAGTATTGTGGGGAGCATCTGAGTGCGCAATTCACTATCTGATGCCCGCCAAGGGATCTCTCTGGAAGTCTCTAGATTTCTGCTCTAATTTCCAGGAAGAAACTCCATTGGAATTGCACATCGATGGCAGGAAACTGTTCTTGGCAACAGAGGACCATGGCATCAGGGTGATAGAGTACAACGTCTCATCTGGAGATCCAACGTCAATAGTGGTCGAGAGAAACTTAGTTTGGGACGATTCCAACATACTCTCTGGGAATTCGATCGCAGACATCGCCGTTTCCGATGATATCCTTTACATAGCAACTTCTGACTCTGGGATAGACAGGTTCGACATCTCTTCTGAGTCCTGGATTCCATCTTGGACTTCATCTAATTGGCTGTCTTCTGACATCACAATCGGTCTGGCTGTCACCCCGGGATGGCTTTACATTCTGGGCGAGCAGCAGGTTCAGACGTACGATACCGATGTCTTGCTCTTTAGCAGCGAAATCTCCCTGTCCGATTTGGGACTATCAGGATCTGGAAACAGTATCAGCCCTTGGCCAGGAGGACAATCTCGCTCCCCATCGGAATCTTTGGCAATAATTGGCGACTCCTCGGGAACGATGGGAAGAATCCTGGGCGATGCCTCAGACGGATCCTTCCCACTAGTCAGTAGCCCTTCGATCGAGGATGTACAAATCACTGCGATAATAGATGACGGAGAAGCAGGCGAGTTCTGGATTGCCTCTGGAACGACCATTGACATGATGGACAGGAGAGAAAACCTCTGGAAGGAGCCCGTGGATATCTCAGACAGCATCCCTTCGATAGAGTCTGGAGAGGTTTCAATCACTTCGATAGAACAAGACGAAGACGGTTGGGTCTGGATTGGAACCTCTGGTAGTGGAGTCCACAGGCTGAGCAACGTAGATGGTTCACACTTCGGAAAAATCCAGGGAACCAACTCTGAATCGATCACCAGTCTGGCCTTCGACTCCAATACTGCAACTTTAGTCATCGGACACTTAGACGCAGGGATATCACTCTATTCTACTGACTCGAACAACATAATCGGGACATTCTCAGAGTCGGAGGGACTCGACTCTGACAGAATCAGGGACATCGCCACCAGATTCGGAATCGCATACATCGCTACTGAGGATGCTGGAGTAATGAGAATCGATCTAAGCACTCCCACTATAATCGGCTCTTGGCAATCTCTCGGTGTGGACAATCTAGACTCGGCTCCCGTTGCAGTCGATGGAGAGGTGATTTACCTAGGACTTCCAGGACTAGGGATACTTCTGATCGACAGGCTGACAAGCGATACAATAGATTTGTGGACTCCTGACGACCCAAATGGAATTCCGGATGAAGACGTGAACACTCTAGCATTGGACTTCTTTGGTGGCCTGTTGGTTGGCTCAGAGGTACAGAACACCGGTGCCAACTCAAACGGGGGCTTGGCAAGGTGGGACGGTTCCAATTGGCAACTGCTTCCCACCAGCATTCCTGGATGGAATAACGACCCCTTCGAGTTCTACGATGTTTCCAGCGATGCCGGAGGAGTCTATGCTGGAACTAATAGAGGGGCCTGCATGTGGAACTGGCCAGATCCAAACAACCCCCAATCGCAGTTCACACTCGAGGACTGTTGGACCTCCGGAGGAAACGGCGGCGGAGGAGGGGGGGGAGATGGCATGCCTTCTCGCTTCGTAATTGCCGTTGATCCGATCGGTCCCGACCTACTCTATGCCGGAACAACCGAGGGTGCCGCAGTAATCAACACCTCAAATGGGACAGTAGTTGAGGTTTGGACGGCAGGAGACGATACCGAGAGGGCTAGAGTCCACAAGTACCTCGACACTATTTACCTCGGCTTTGAGAACCTCGGGATAGCTCGCTTCAATCTAACATCTGGAGACTGGCTATCCTCTTGGGACGGATCCCAAGGAATACTAGACGATGACGATGTTACAGTCCTGATAGAGGGAAGGGAAGAGGGTACAATGTGGGCTGGAGGAGACTTTGGCCTTACCCTAATTGACCTGGTCAACGGCACTGTAATGGTTCAGTGGGACAGGGGAAACAACCAGGACGGACCTACTCTGCCAAACTACTCACCGGCTGAGATCCTGATTGTTGACAACTTGATGTATTACTCTCCACAAAGGGCAAATCCCTGGAACACTAGGGACGAGGTCTCTAGGATTAACTTAGACAATAATACCTCCCTACCCTCCATCGATGCCGGTGCTCGTCTTGGTTTCAACGGGGTGGTCCATGGCATGAATCAGATAGGGGATGAAGTCTGGATCAGCGTAGTAGAGACATCGGGTTGGGGCGGCTCTGGAGACCCAGGCACTATTCTCAGGTGGAATACGACTTCAGGAGACTGGGAGAACGACTTGCAGACCATTGGAGACGTAGGCAGGGTAAATGCACAGTACCTAGGAGATTGCTTCCCACTAAACACTTCCTGCGAGCTTTGGATAGCCTACGGTGAGGATATCCTCAGACGTTTTTCTGTCCCGAATATGACTCTGCTCAATCAATGGGATGACGTCGATGGAAGGATCAGGGGAATGGTCGAATTCCAAGGTGAGTACCTCTTCGCCAGTATGAATGGGATTCTTAGGTGGGACCCAACCAATCAGAGTTGGCTCTCATCATGGCTCCCCGGAGACGGTCTCCCTCAAGAGTCTGAGTTGGATTTCTACTCTATGAAAGTGGTAGGAAGCGACCTCTGGACCGCCTCTGGATATGGTAACGATGGCCATGTAATGAGACTTTCAGGTAACAACAGTAACTGGACTGTTTGGGACGTGGATACTAATGATATCCCCGATGGGTATGGTGCTGACATCGTGCTTTGTCAAGACATTGTACACATTGCGGTAGGCTTCAGCGCTTGGCAATGGTGGGCGGTTGGCGGGGGAATTGCTCGCTTCGATCTCTCGGACCATGATGGAGATGGCGTGACAGAGGAGTGGATCACGCCGATAACAGAGGACAACTCGAATATGGTGGACAGGGATGTAAGAGCACTCGCCTGCGACGTGCAGAATGACATCCTGTACGTGGGATTCGATACCGACAATGTGGGGATAGACCGGTTCGACTACTCATCCAATAACTTCCTGGACACGCTTACCCCTGAGATGGGAGTCTCGGAGGACCCAGTCTTCCCGGGGGGAATGCTCTTTGACGAGGACCTGCTACTGGTCGCCCACTTCGATGGTGATGGTGGCATTACCCGTGTGTTAACATCGGGCACATCGGCTACTTCCGGACAGGTAATCGGACAAGGCATGGACTCATGCTCAATAGTCAGAGCACCCACTGCTGCACGTTCTTACGCGATCGGCAGGTCCGGTGACCTTTCTGGTATTAACAGGGTGGACAGGCTGGATTCAACCGGACTCATAGAGGGAGGCTTCGACGAGCTCGTCGGCCTTCCCTCCGGAGTGGTCCACGAGATGATTTCGAACGGGACTCATGTATGGGTTACCGTTGGTTCTTCTGAGTACTCATACTTGGCCTCTACAGTTCTACAGGGGGAAATATTGGATAATGGGTCAGTCTTCTGGCAATACGGATTCAACGCATTCACCGAGTCAATAAACGAGATCATGTTGGTGGAGGATGAGATATGGGCCTCCACCGTTGGGAACGGGCTCTTTTCGTTCAACCTCTCTCAGAGGTCATTCCAACCAACAGCACCATCTCTCCACAATCAGATGGACGGGATTCTCATGGATGGAGATAACATGCTCGTCGGATTGATGGGCTGGGACGGCAGCTCCGCTGGTTTCCAGTCCTTCGATCCGAGCTCTCGCACGTGGGGTCAGGGAAGTCTTTTGGCCGGATTACCCAGCAACATAGTAACTGACTTCGTTCAGTTCGGCGAGCATGTCTTAATCTCCACTCACGGTGGAATAGGCCTTTGGAACCAGACAAAGTATGGCTGGGACGACCCTATCACCACTGTCGACGGTCTGCCTACACCGATTTCTAACCACCTCTTCGTGCCTCCTTCCCCTGTGCTCGGCAACGGCACAGTCCTTGTCGGAGGACCGACTGGTATGATAGTCCTGGATCAGAACCTCGAGATGGTAGGCTCGATCGGAAGGACGGATGGCCTGGTCGGAGACTTCGTCTCCGGGATCGTCTATGCTGACTCGGTCTCCAGGGAGGTGAACGACACATCCACAGGATCGATGGTAACTATCCACCACGACGCCGCCCTCTTCATATCCCATAACGGACAGGGATTGACAAGGCCAGGTGTCTCTGCTTGGGACCTGGGAACCGATATATCGAACGGGACGTACAACATAGACATGATTCCAAGCAACGACGTTAGCGCCGTGGAGACTGATCTCTGGGGGGTGCATATCGCCACCTCCATCCAGCCGCTAGTTCACTGGAACGCATCCTCGATGAAAATAGAGGCCGGGCCGGGTGGCATAGACCTCCAGGCTTGGCCAATCACGGGGCTAACTTCGGATGGAAATCACCTTGCTGCTTTATCGGCCAGCAAGATTAGCGTTGTGGAGGCCACGGGCGCCCATGGAGTCCTCAAGATTGGAGAAATGGCAGGAGTGGTATCTGGGGATGCAGACTTGCGGATAGGATTAGCCGTAATCGGAGAAGACGGACTTCACATATTCAAGCCCATGGAGACCCTCAGGGAGCTTCCTAGAGAGAATCAGAGACGGGCCTTCCCGCTAACGGCAATTTTCGCTGACAGAACCATGGATATCACGGAAAGTACCAGACCAGGGATGCAGACAGTGTTTGCGTCCTCCGATGACCCCATCACGATACCAATTGACCAGAATCAACAAAACTCCTCGGAGATCCTCCTCTATCCCGGAGCTCTCACCTTCTCCTCTCCAGAGAGTGGGTCGTGGGTATGGGCCAAATCGACAAACCTGAACTACACGGGAAGCTGGGACCTGGCTTCTCTGGATCCTGGTATCGAGGAGGCATTCCAGACTGCGATTTTCGATACACAACCCGGATCACTATCCTCTACTGTGCACCTCCAGATGCAGTCACCTTCTGATGGTAAACTCAAGATCAGGATAACTTACGACTGGGAGAGACTGGAGGCTCCCACTGTGATGACCAGCCTCTATGACAGGCCCAATGACGGAGGAGGGGTTCTGCATGCATCCTGGATGCCTGCTCAGGACTCTGCATGGCACGCATACAGAGTGTACCTGTGGGACTCCACTGACAACCCAGACTGGAATCCGACCAAGGGTGACCTCGATGACCTCTCCTCGTACCAGAGAATCCCGTACTGGTCTCAGACTACCACCGTGTTTCAAACAGGAAACAGCAATGGCTCAGAGGTACCCCTATCAGGCCAGAGGCAGTATAGAGCCGCAATAGCAATCGAGTATCCAGACGGAAGCCTTGGGGACCCAGTATCGTGGGAAGGCAACGCCACTCCAACCGATGAGGTGCCATCTCCACCAGAATGGCTCAAAGTCCAGCCGTTATCAGGAGGTGTTCCCGGAACCGTGACAGCAGAGTGGTCAGCCTGCCAGGAGTTAGACCCTCAATTTACCAGGATTTGGGCGGTCCAGCAGGAGATAACCAGCGCCCTGGCTCTTTCCGACCCAATGGACTACGCATCCGCTGCTGGTAACTCGACCACTCTTGAGCTAGAAGGGAACGTTCCATACTGGTTCGCAGTAGTGTGCGTCGACGAGTCGGGGCAGTCCGATCCATCTAACGCCACAGTCTTGGGTCCTGTTGTCACTGCTGGGGGCCTGAATGACGGGATAGCCCCATTGCCGATCACCGGGACCTCCGCCAACGACGCCCCCAACGACGAGGGAAGCCGTATCGAGGTAAGTTGGAATCCAAACCAGGAGGCCGACTGTTCCTATCACGTCATCTACATCCTCCCAGCATCCGGGTGGACCGCGCCTACCTCTGTAGACGGCTGGCCAGTAGCAGAGATCATTCCCGACTGCACCACCGATGGGGTGATAATTGACTCAATCGGAAACACCACTCTGCAGAACGACATCGTCTACTGGATAGGTGTTGTAGCGGTGGATGACTGGGGAAATCAGAACCTAGACGATGTCCTAGTGGTAGAAACGGCGAGCTACTCCGAGCTAGACTCATCCGAATTCTCACCACCCGATTTAGTCTCTGGCCTGCAAGCCTGGGACCATCCCGAGGACGACGGAACCGCGATAGACGTCAGTTGGGACAGGACGATGGCAGAAGACTTCAGCCACTACACGGTTTGGGCATCGGACTTCCCTCTGGATGACCTAAAGGACGTTTATGCATCGTGCGAGGCCAGTGGAAACTGCAACACCTTGACAATTGACCAGAGGCAGATTGGAAACTCTCCGAGACTTGATGTGACTCTTACGACCGCCCTGTACGGCTCCGAACCAGACTCCTTGTCCCCGTCTCGAATATCGCCTGACATACCCCTCTACGTCATGGTCACCATCCATGACATCGCTGGCAATGTCTTCCTTTCAGGCCTGAGCGACCGCTTGGCTATAGTCACCCCAATAGATAACAGGGGAGATTTGCTCCCCCCTGAGAGGCTAGCGGCCCCAGACTTGGAGGACAGGTCCCCCGACTCCGGCGACGGGATATTCGTAACCTTCCCCTCCAGCACTGCCCAGGACATCGGAGAATACCTCCTTTTCGCCGTCGCAGGAGCCCCATTCGACAGTACCGAGGGTCTCGAGCCGGCCCTAAGTCTGGACAGGACCCAGTGGGGACGAACCCTACTAGAGACGGTCTCTGGTGGGGGGGCCATCCAACCAGACATTCCAGTCTGGGTCGCAGTAGTGCCAGTGGACACATCAGGAAACGCATGGACTGACAATCTTGAGACATCGATGATAAGCCCGGTGGACGAGAACTCACAGGACCCAGGAATGCACCTCCCCGAGGTCTCCGAGATCATGGCATACTGGGATCTATCCGGAAATCGAATCGAAGTCCTTTGGAAAGACCTCGAGGACCCCCAGGTGAGTTCCTACACGATCTATGCGAGCACTATGCAATTCTCAGACACAAGGGACGCCATTACTGTGCAGTCATCGATCACATCCTCGAACTCGTCCTTCGAGTCCTTAGGTCCGACCCCAGTTAGCCCATCGACCGTCTACTGGATAGCAGTAGTCGCATTCGACGGGGAAGTTCACAGGCTAGCCGTAGACTCCGTCAGGGTATATCCACTTTCTGAGATGGGCCCAGGAGGAAGCGGTGACGGCTCTGGAGCTGGGGGAGAGTCCTGGTTCGACCAGCTGGTGGATGGGGATCTGAATACCGTCATCCTGATGGTCTCCGCTCTGATGATCATCCTTGGCGCTGCCCTAATCATCAGGCCAAGGGAGAGGGCAGCACCACAACCCTGGGAGATGGGGACACAGGAGGTAGAATTGGAGGAGGAGCTGACCAGGGAGGCTCTCGGCATATCGGAGGAGGAGGAGATAGCTTCGAGCTCGATTTTCAGCCAGACCGACAGAATCCCAGGGGATCAAATCGAAGATGTGGAAGATTACCCCATGCAAGAGCTCCAATTGGACGAGTCGTGGGAGCCCGATGCCTCGGTCGGGGAGATTCTGAGCACGGAAACTGAGGAGATCGGACTCGAGGGTCTCAACGACCTGGCAGACGAGCTTGATGAAGAGGACGGGTCCATCGACATGTCATTCCTTGACGACGCCTTGGATGACAACTGAGACAGGCTCCCAGACCGTAGCCTTGAAGGACAATCCTCCGCTGGTAGTTCCGATCCTAATGCCAATATGCAGGTTGTGCAAGCAGAACTACCCCCAGTCCCAGTTCATCACCGGGAACGGGCCTAGGTACCAGGTCTGCGGGAGGTGCGGGGTAGAGCATGGCCTGGCGGATCCCGAAGACACCCCGCAGCTGTACTCAGACGAGATTCTCAATGCCAGGCTGTCCCTCTACACTAGGAGGCACCTTCCTTGGGTATCGGTTCTCATGGGGTGGCTACTATTCTTCTCCATAGGCAGAGGGATCGAGCTCTGGTCCGGGCTTTTCTTTGGGGTCTTGGCAATTTCCTCGCTCGTCGTTCCGGTCCTTCACTTAATGGGGAAGACCAGGTTCCTCGCCGAATTGGCAAAGATTACCCCGTGAAACTAGCGCAGGAATCCTTGAAATACGTAACATGCCTCTCCAAACCCAGAGGGAACGGAGGGTTCCCTGAGAAAGCCAGTGAGATTGGATGACAAGAAATGGAGGAGTCAGGACAGGATTAAGAGTGCTCGGAAACATCTGTAATCGCGCTCAGTGCAGCGTTTTTGCAGTCCCCGACCACGTGTCTAGACTCGCTCTAAGCGACCATCCAAACCACTCTGGACAAACGGAAATAGGAAGTGAATTACAAATGTACAATCAGAAGAAAGCAAGTTTGTTGACAGCCATGCTATTGGTGCTGATGGCCGGTTCTACCGGAGTAGCAGCCGATGGCTCAGACCCCCTCGACCCCTCCGACGGAGGAGCCGACTGGGACGGGGACGGTTTGACGAATGCGGAGGAGCAGGCTGCTGGGACAGACATGAACAACGCGGATACCGACAACGACGGAATGCCGGACGGGTGGGAAGTCAACTACGGACTAAATCCCAACTCTGCCAGCGACAGCACTGCGGATCCAGACGGGGACGGACTAGACAACTTGGAGGAGTACCAGGCAGGAACCAACCCTAACAACGCAGATACCGACGGTGATGGTACCTCCGACGCGAATGACCCCTACCCGAATGACCCCAATGACGGGGCTGCATCGGACTCGGATGGCGATGGGATACCCGATGCATACGATCCAGACTTCCAAGGTGAA
>CACGHY010000011.1 GCA_902573085.1 uncultured Candidatus Poseidoniales archaeon | reverse complement strand
ATTACCAATCCCTGCGTGTAGTGGACATGGGGTCAAGTTTTCGCTCCCTACTCCTCACTGTGTTTTGACTCCAGATGCTGCATCTCCATCCTAGCCCATTTGGAACTAAGACCCTGCATGCTGGCCTCATCCCTTTCTTTCTCTATCCTAGATATCATCGCCTCCTCCCCCTCTCTACTGATCATTGAATCTGTAGGCCATCTCCCGTGTTCCCTCCTTCTACCAGCTGCTAATGAAACAAGAAGAATCGATGCCAAGACCGAGATTGCACAGACAACAGAGAAGACTCCGAACTCTGAAAAATCAGTAAACCTACCATCTATCACTGCAATGGATGTTACTCCCAAGAGACAGAGAATGAATCCCGAAAGTAGCCTGCTCATCCTCGAGGCCGGGGAGTCCATGGCCTAACGAGTTCGAAACTCCGAATCAACTTGACCTAAGTTAGTATCACAACTCTTGGATTAATTTGTGAATCTTGTATGGAAGCAGGGATCTGTTTACTGGAGTCACCTCCAGTATTCGCGCATCGTCCCTCCTCCTGATGTCCTGCAATAGGGGGTGACGACTTTTCTTATGCAGAGTAAGCAGAGTAGGCAGGTCATGCTCCAGTGCCAACCTAACCGAATTGACAAAACCCTCACTTTCAACGGTGAATTTACCAACCTCGTCTATCACCAGGATCTCACAGTTTCCTATACTGTCTATGATCGCGGGAACCGCGACCCTATCGATCTCACTCGGGTCTATCCCAAAACCAAGTATGCGGTTCCTTGAGTCTATTTCTCTATGGGCCATTACTCCTTTCTCACCTGTGAGAATGTTCACGCAAGCATATCCGACCCTCTCTCCGTTCTCTATTACTGGCTCCGACCTCATGCCTCCAATAATGTGTTCAGGGGGACTAGGCCCCTTAGTCCTCCTGAAGCCACTACCCTCTTCGGTGATCATGTCAACTACTTTCTGAAGTACAGCAGACTTTCCCGAGCGTGGGAGACCAGTAATCCCGATCTTTGGATTGATTCCCATACTGCTCTCCTAAACGCATTCCAAGTTCGGAACGTCCCTCGTATGCAAACCATGGATATTAATCCATTCTAGATATGGGTGTTTTTCCGTAACTAGGAAACCGAAATCCTAAACCTGCTAATTATCTCAACAAGTTCTTTTGCTATGCCGGTAATCCAAACTCTCCACCTTCTATCTCGAAGGGCAGAGTCTCAATTTCATAGTTGTTCACATTGTTATTTGCTGCCCAAGCTTTGGACCACAGATCAAGGTCTTCTGAATTCAGTTGGCTAGCCAGGACTTTCAAACCCTCTTCAATGGCTCCAAACCTATCTTTTAGACGCTCTGTAACCTCAGAAGGGAGATCTAGGAAGCTTACCGAGTTCCCGATAACGCAGCCCTTCGGAACAACCGCCCAAACCAACCTCCTCTCAGAGTTGGGACTCACCACCGCTTGACACACGATTCTAGACTGGACAGCCATATTTTTCGGTCCCGACCATCCTGAACTATTGAGCTCTAGTTCGCCTATGTTCTTATCATCGAAAGCGGGGTGTCTAATAACCCCTATACCATTCTCAAAGTGAATGTGAGACGCCCTTATGAATGGAACAAGCCCATCCCTCCATTCGCATATTTCGTTCTCCCAAGAAGACCTCTCAACTTCTCCTACTCTGACCTTGATAGCTCTAGTACTCGGATTCAAACCCGTCCCATCTTCGACCAGACGGGGCTTATCGGCTAGTTTTCCTATTGCTGACAGGGTTCTGGACCTTTCAATTGTCGATCTGGGCATCTTCGGAACAGCCCACGACGCATCCGTCCATGATGACCAAGGCCCTCTTTCTAACTCAAAGAATGGAGCATCAGACACCAGACCCTTGCCCGATGATAGGTCATCGATTTGCAAAGGCCCGAAGCTGGTTAGGACATCGGTAACTTCCCCGACGGTCACACCGATTACTGATACTCCTTGTGAACCTCCAAAGAGCAGCTTCTGGTCCTCCGGAAATGACCAAACTGAATCCCATTGGTTTGACTCAACCAACAGCTTTCTGAGCGGTAAGCTGCTTTTCTCTCTCAGAACTGAGCTGGGTACTACTAGTCTGACTCTCCCTCCAATCTGGCACAACTGCATTGATCTCTCGATGTAGAGTCTGTATAGGTTCACATTCCCTTTAATTGCAGAGAATCTGGTTCTTCCGTCCGATTCCTGAAAATCCTTTAGCCGACCAGAAAGCCTCTTTCTAAGTGCACTCCCATCTGGATGTCCTCGAAATCTATCTTTGATCCTGAGCCATGGAGGGCGTGAAACTAGGAGCATAGGTCCTTCTTTCCAGGGCCACTCGCCGAGTAGGGGATCAACGCAACGAACGTTACTCTCGATGATCATTTCTGCCTCACTCATACCAATCTTTCCTTCGTCCCCTTCCCCATCTAGGTCTACAAGCCCTAGCCTTGCGAGAACAATCACGATTCTCTTCCTAGCAGAGGTCACCGCCACTTCGGAACTATCCACTAACTGCAGTCCCTCAAGGAGTCGAAGAGTGTCCTCTCTCCTCTCGTTCGGGGTTCTTCCTGAGATTCTTTCTGAGTGTATCCTCAATATTCTCTCAACGAAGAGACCGCCCCCCACACAGGGGTCAGCAAACGGAATCGGGACTCCTGACAACGTCCTATTTTCCGTTTCCGGCCTATCGCTTTCGGAGCTACCATCATCGTCGATATTCTCGTTAATCTGCTTTGCAAATCCTCTGAAACTAGGAGGTAGCGCAGCCAAAGAGAGTGTAGCTGGAGGCTCCTTTTTCTTGTTTCTTCCATGTTGCAACTCGTCGTTTAGTATCGCATCGACAAATCGTGCTGGAGGGGCGTAAACTCCCCTCGGAGAACGACCATCGCTCTGGGCGTCAAACCTAGCGATTAGATGGTCTAGCACCGTTCCAGGATTACTGAGCAGACCTGCAGGAAGAGTTGGCCAATTGTTTGGAAGAGTAGCGGCTATTGGGATTCCTTTCTTGGTGGCTTCCATCCATGAATCGAGCCAGATTTTGATCTGCTGGGTCCTTTCGGGACACTCATGATCCAGTCTCGCGTACCATCCAGAAGTTTCGCTTGTCATGATTGAACATCGGATTGACTCTTCGTCTTTGAATGGTTGTATTGATAACGCCCACGATTATCGTCCGTTGATCATAAAAACGTCCCTTTCTATTTCAACAATCTCGTTCATTTGTAGAAGCCAAGATATCGACTCGTCAATATCCTCCGGAGTTATACCCGGAGACTCCATCAACCGCATTATGCTGTCAAAATGCAAACCATCTCCCTTCATGTTTGCCTCCTCGATAACAATCAGAATCTTCTGGCTGATGTAAGCCAGCAAGAGGTCATCATCGGTTGAAAGAGATCCGAGATCGACTAGCGGCACTCCAGCGTTTTCTCTTCCGTCGGTAGGGGGGGATTCCTCCGAAGGACCATATACGTCGAACAGATTTCGCTGGTTTGGATCAGGCAAGGGAGAAGTCCCCGCGCTCTCCCTTCTCCTGACCATCTGTTTGGCAAGATTCTCTATTCTATGGAGTCGCTGTTCGTACCTGAGCTTCTCCCTGCCGAGGTGTGACTCCAGAAGGTCTAACTCTTCATTGGCTCTTTCGTCCAGCCACTTAGATAAGTCCCAGTTTGGATTTTTGCGTAGCATCGACTCCCAAAGAAGAGATACAGACTCTGGGAGTGTTCTAATGTCAATTTTCGGTTTACCTTTATCCTCTTCCGAGTTGGTTCCCATGCTAGGTTGTCGACTTGACCGTCTATCAATTATCTGCTTAGCAGAAAATTCCTCTTTAGGGTTGGATTGATGAATGAAAAGGTTTTGCCCCCACTCGATGGCGCCATACAGATTGGCACTTCTGCCGGGGGATGGGACCGGACGAGAAGTAATGGAAGAGGTCAAGCGGATACTTTCGACCTTCAAGGACTCAGGGGCTATTTCATTGGAAACCACCGAGATTCCTTGTGGAGGCCAACATTATTTGGATACTGGTGAGGAGTGGCCGTCCGGCTCCTTCGAGTATTGCAGGGATGAGTCCGACGCTATAGTGGTCGGTGCAGTTGGCTGGCCTGGAGCGATTCTCCCAAACGGCGATATTGCCGGTGGACAGGCACTTCTGGGACTTAGGTCTGCATTGGATCTGTATGCCAACGTTAGACCAGTCAAACTCTACAAGGGCGTCAAGCACAAGGTGCATGGGAGCTTCATGGATGTTTGGGATAACGAACTCGTGGACATCGTAATGGTGAGGGAAAATACCGAGGGCCTGTACCATGCTCTGCTAAGGAGGTCAGGAATGGCAGCTAGAGGGGAAGAAAGAGACGAAGCTCTTGTTATCGACGAATTCCCTGGTTTAGAAGGAGAAGTAGGCTGGGATGTTAGACCGATATCGCGGAAGGGCAGCGAGAGAGTTATCCGTTTCTCATTCGAACTAGCCAAGCGACGCGAATCCAGACTTGGCAGCGTTCAGAAAGTGACTTGCGTCGACAAGAGCAACGTCACTAGGGGGTGCAGACTTTTCAGGGATGTTTTCCAGGAGGTCTCATCCGAATACCAGGGCATCCTAACCAACGAGGCTTTCATTGATGCATTCACTATGTGGTTGGTCAGGAGCCCCGAGGACCTTGATGTAGTGGTTCTTCCCAACATGTTTGGGGATATAGCCACAGATCTAGCCTCGGTATTGCAGGGAGGGATGGGTATGGCAGCCAGCGCCAACATTGGAGACGAACACATGTTATTCGAGCCAGTTCATGGGTCCAGTCCGAAATACGCCGGCAAGAACAAAGTGAATCCCATCGCGGCAATATCTTCTGTACAATTGATGTTCGACTCTCTTGGCTCGAAAAATGACGATAAGGAAGCGGCATTGTGTGCAGAAGTCATTGAAACAGCGATTTCAGAACACATGTCTTCAGGAGGTCCCGTGACTTACGACTTGGGTGGCAAGGCCTCAACCACTGATGTCGGTGAGGCCATCGCGTCCAGATGTACGGCGATTCTCACAGAGCTTGGTAGCTGAACAGGACACGAGACCCTATTCCGAGAGATAGTCACCAATTTGCTTAAGGGACTCTTTCAATGATTTTCCGTTGTCCCATTCTGTCGGCCTGTAATCACAGTCATCTAGTAGATAGCGCAGAATGACATCGAAAGCTCTGGACACCTCGTCTACTATGGTTACCGTCGCCATTCTTGAACTTCTAGAAAGAGGGTTCAGATCGACCACAAGGACCTCCTTGCCAAGACTAATCAGTGCCTCGCACCTGTCCCCGTCCTCTAGAGGAACAAGGACAGTGTCAGACCCGCCTATTCCTTCTATGGTGCATTTTGAACGTGGGCCCTCCAACCCATCTATCTTGAAATTAGGAGAATCCCCCAGGATAGAAACCCCATCGACTGAATCCTTCCAATCTCCAATGAAACCATCAGGTGCATCCTCTTCGGACAATTTAAGCTTCCAGTCTTCCAATAGCGAGATAAGCCCCTTGACTCTGCTAGGGGTTCTGTAGTAGAGGTTCACCTCGATAGGACAACCTAGGACTGCAGCCAACCTAATCGCTCCTTCGCCTGCTAAGACTACTGTGTTCCCATTAACAGAGATAACCGGTCTTCTGGCGTTCCTGAGGCGAGCCGCACTCTCACGACTGGCCTCTCTGGCCGTCTTAGTGGTCTTTTCTCCGAGCAGATAGTCGAAAGCCTCTCCCCTGCCATGAGCAATCATTGCCGAGTCCGCAAGCAGGCCCCTGGAGCTGCCATCCACTATCTTTTGCCTTGACTCCAGTGAATTCTTCCTTGGGTGGCTATCGGGAATCCTTGCCATCAACTCCCTCCAATTAGCATTGAAAGGTCAATTGAGGGAACTCCCATATTTACTGAGCTAGAAGAAATCACATCTACCATGGAACTCTCGATCCAAGTGTGCAAACCATCCAATGTAACTCCTCCCGATCCCTCGAGAATGCACCAATCCCTTAACCCAGACTCTCTCAGAAGAGCCTCTGCTGACCTGCACTTTTGTGGGCCCATATTGTCTAAAAGTATCACTATTCTCTCCTCTCCTCCTCTGATTTTCTGATTTTCTGACCAGGACTCCGCTGCCGAAATCGCCTGCGCAGAGTCCTGAACCTCGATTACGACAAATGCCGCACTTTTCTCGAAATCAATGGAGGAAATTGCAGATGAAATCACCGACCCAGTATCCCGTTTAGAGTCAATAATTCTCAAATCATTCTCCTTAATCATCAACGCATCAGTCCTACTTAATCGATGGGTCAGCCCACCTCCTACATGTACTGCCCATTTGTCCATTAGTCCCCATGCGGTTTTTCTTGTGCACGCGATAGAAACACTCCCTGATTCGCTTACCCATTCGGAGGTTCTGGTGGTAATGCCTGACAGCCTACCAAGAATGTTCAGCACAACTCTCTCGCAACTTAGAACACTATCCGATGGTCCAGAGATAGAAAGAATCTGGCTACCTAATGTGATGTCATCCCCTTCTTCAACGTTCCAAGTCAAATCACAGGAGGGAAACCACTCTGCAAAAAGAAGGTCCACCGGAACTCTGCCACAGAAGACGCCTGTGCTTTTCGATACCACCACTGCCTCAGCAATATTCCCTGTATTTCTATCGGTAGCAGAGTCATCCGACAAGTGAGCAATCAGCCACCTCCTTATCGAATCTTGAAACAACTTTGTCGGACCAGCAACTTCCTTTGCGTCGTAAAGCAAGTGGGATCGGTCATGAGGCAGTCTGTCCACGCATCTATGCACTGTAAGCCCACCTTGAATAGTATTAGTTCTCGATATGTTCAATCTAGATAGTCAAGCCCGGACTCGGCTGCTGACAAGCACGCAAGAATGTCATCCACCGATGATCTCGATCTACCAAGGCCGTCCGTGGTGACTTCTATTTTCAACTCCACATAGTCATTGAAATCCATTAATTCTACCGTGAAATCGTCTGGATCGTCGGGGCTGATTGCTGCCAGTAGGGACTCCCCTCTTTCCTTCGAGCCAGTCCAAATTATGGATGCAGTTACTTTCCCCATCATACTCCCCAGAAACGACTTCCTTGGACTAAGTCATCATCCTCGGAGAATGATTGGACTATGGTTCTCAGAAGGTAATACATTACCATGGACATGATCGGGAGCCCCCAATCGTCTCCTAGTTGGTTGAATGTGGGACTATATTCCTGCCCGGATGAAATCACGAGTGCCACGTCGATTGTTGCTGCCACGAAGGTGTAGAAAACCACTCCAAGACCTATTAACAGAACGCTCCTTCCAGTGAATGAACCCTCCTTCCATCTCAGAACACCCAGAGCGAGTAAGAACGAGAATACGGAACCCACAATCCATTGCAGAACCTCATCAACAAGCCCCAGAAAGTGCTCGAACTGTGAATTACCATCTGGAACAGGATCGTCCCATCCCGCCCAAACAGTAGCAACGGCCAGGAACAAGCTCACAATCGACATACCCCAAAGTAATGATGAGAAAAGACCTCCAGTAGCGCTGTCTCTCATCTCCATTGCTACCCTCTCCATTTGTGCCTCAAGACCCAGTCCCTTGCCCAAAACCCACAATCCAATCAGGAGCGGTAGAGAGCCAATGAGAGCTATTCCATTGGGTAGGATAAGGCCTAGACCGATTATTATTAGAAAGATTGCGAGTGGAACCAGAAGTCTGGATCTAAACCTGGGGTCTTCTACGGCCTTAATGATATAATAATAGGTGCCCTCAATTCCTTTTGACTGTCTGACTATCACTTTCTCAACTGTGTCTACTCTCACCCTCGAGGTAACTATCGGCAGAGAAGCTTCATCATCAGCGCCATCCGTAACCAGGAGTGCAGCATCTGGTTGGAAATCCTGAATCACCTCGTCCAACTGGCTAGCTATGGCCCTATCGCTCCTAGGCCCGACCCTCACGTCACCGGTAAGTATAGCTATCTGGACCTCATCGCTCGCATTAGCTCCTTCTGCCAGCCTATCATGATGGTGCAATGCACCAAGAATCGCATTAGTATCAGACTCCTCTGGGTCCGCGATACCCAATCTCAGAGCTGCTGTCAGGCAGGATTTCCTGCCAACAACTGGCCCCCTTATCCCGGATTTAACACCCAGATCATTGTCTCTGTCAATTGTGAGAACCAGTGTTCGTACTATGCTCACGTCCCCCTTGGCAAGAGTTGGTAAGCATCTACTTATGAGGAATTGGCCGAATCGCTACTTGAGTCATTGCCATCTTCCTCAGATTCAGTATTTGTTGAGGCGTACCTCCTCCTTTGTTTTGCTCTCATATACTTCAATGGATGAGTCAACCATTCTTGGTCACAGAGAGGATCCTCTCCAATTTGCACCGGGCATCTGGCATTCGTTTTTAGAGAAGAGCATCCATGAGGGGTGTACTCTCTTTCGTAAATCTGACCTACTTGGTATGATGTAGTTTCGGCATCATAGTCTGGAGCATTAGAAAAAAAGTTGCAGGCCTGCTCCTGTTTGAGACCTATCGATCTGGAGAAAGCGGCGAGGAACACCCTTCCAACATGATTTACATTCACGCCTTGATTTAACTCAGAAACAGCCGATTCAAAGCATGGAGGCCAGTCGTCCCTTATTGCTACCGTCATGGGCATCTCCTCCTTGACTCTCTCAGAAAATAGTCCAGTAATCCTCTCTACCGGGTCTGCAAACTTAGCTGCAAACTCATCATCCATCCTGGAAATCCTATCTTCACAACTATTCTTGAGACTCTCTCTAATTCTCTCCTTAATCAACCGGGAAGCCCTCTCTCTGCCTGTCTCTCCAGCCCCCGAATCGAGACAAACCCAACCGTCTCTCAGAGGCCTATTGACCAATCTCCAGTATTTGCCAGAAATTTTTGGGCTCAGCTCAATGAAGTCTACAATCGGAATCCAGTATATTTCAGACCCCTCATTATTAGTTTCCACTACAATATCGGAGAGAAAAGAAGAGGAAAGCAATTTGAAGTTCTTTGAGTCCATGCCAAGTAACTTATCTGCTCTGCTAGCCTCACCCTCAATCCACCTGGAAAGCAGCCTCTCGTCGAACGAAGCACAGACGACTAGCATAGCATGAAGGAAGGACAGTGCTTCTGTCATTCGCCCAACGTCTGTCGAAAGGTCAATTGTGGAAGAGGCTACCGTATCCTCCTGCTGTAGCACCGAATCAACTAGCCTCAATCTGCCCCTGATTCTTACATCCTCAAGCCACGGGGCTTCGACCAAATCCTCGACAGTTATTCCGTTCTCCTCTAACATCTCACGAATGAATGATCTTCCTTGTGGTAGAAATGGGTACCGAGCTAATAACCCCTTATCATCGATTTCAGGAGCACTGATTGGCATCGGCACAGGAGTTATGTTTCCGCGAGGGTTCTTCAATACTTACCGAGGCCTTCCAGTGGAGAGCATGACGAAACAAGTAACCCCATCAGACCTGCCACCGTCTTCTCCAGCTCTGGTCAGTATTCAGAATGAAGTGAGAGAATATTTTGGTTGGACTGAGGAGGATGACATTGAGAGCGCAGTTTCGATGCTTAGAAGGGTCGAAGACTCAACCGTGGGAATCTGGGCCAGACACAATAGGGCTGCAACTCTATCGAAGATTTTCCGAAGAATCGTGATCAGGGAGGCACGGGTAGCAATCCTCGGAGCAGCAGTAGAACCAGATGAGATAGCTTCTGTTCTCGATGGTCCAAGGCTTATTGTAGCTGCAGATGGAGCGGTTGGAGCAATTTCAGAAATGCCTGCCTCACTGTCCGAGAAGGCATGGTCCCGAGTTGTTTTTGTGGTAAGCGATGCCGACGGTGGGGAAGGAACCTATCAAGCAGTTAGACGTTCAGTTCCCTTCGTTTTACATGCCCATGGAGACAACAGAGAAGATTGGGACTGCCTGCTGGGATTGGCCGAGGAACAGACATACCCTCCCGAGCTTGTTCTAACTCACCAAACGCAAAACCCAATCAATGGTATGTACAACCCTGGCGGGTTTACTGATGGGGACCGTGCAGCATGCTTCTTAACTGCACTAGGGGCGAGGAAAGAGAACGTCAAGCTGCTTGGAACCAGATCTGATATTGTTGGCAGGTGGTCAGGAGATACTGAGAAGTCCTCCAAACTGCAAAAACTTCAATGGATGAAATTAATTTTGGAAATCCAAGGACTCTGGAACATCTAGACCTCAAAGCTCCCGACATCTACAGTCGAGTCATCTGGTTGAATAGAGCCGGAGAAATGTTGCTTTTCTCCGCCGTTATTCACAATAACCTCGAACTGAACCTCTCCTCCCTCATCTTCCGTCTCAAAGCGCCTTACAACCACAGAATAAATCCCAGATGGAGGGGAGGAATCCCACCTTATCTCCCTAGAACTAGACTCAGGGTCGTAACCCTCTATGTCGAAATTACCTCCTCCCAATCCCTCCGGATTGAAGAAAGACAACTCCTCGCCGTCAGAATTAATTATCGAGAGTCCCAAGTCTGATCTCCCTTCCCAATTGAGAGTGACTTTTGCACCGTTGTGAGCGGTCCCTACCCTTCTTCTAAGCTCATCTACGTCCCTTGCCTCGGAGAAATCCTCCTTTGCCTCCTCGCTCAATTCCTCATTACTCACCGTAGGTTGAGGCACTTCTCCATCTGGACCAGCAATTGCGAACTTAGCGACGAATTGCAGATCATTACTCTTAGTGAGGGACCCTTCATAGAACCGCTTGCTCTCTCCAATGGTCAGGCTGACCGTGAAACTTGTCTCGTTCTTTTTGTGTATCCTTCGTAAAAGAGGAACCCATGAGAAAAACCCCTTCGTGTGGATCTTGTAGTGTCTGACTCCGACTCTATAGACTCCGGGCGGAGGGGTTTTCGTCCAGACAATATTCTCAACAGGAGATTTCGATGTAGGCTTGAAGTTCATGTCCACGTCGAGCTCCCCGCCACAGTTGGAGGTCCTGTTATCGTGGTAGATGTGCTCTCCAGATGGAGTGATTACATGGAGATCGAGATCATTCCAATTATCCCACATCAGACTTATCTGGACAGAACCCCTCTTGGCTCCCTCCCTATCGAGCCTCTTCTCGAGTGCGCTAGCGTCCTTTTCTGATATCTCTGCTTCCTGCACTCCAGCACCAATCGCCTCCGAGCCCTCGCCCAGTGAACCTGATACGGTTGGAGTTCCCGAACGATCTCTCCCCCTTCCCCTTCTCCTTCTAGAAGTAGATCCAGCGAGAACCTCCTCTGGGACGTTCCTCCTTGTAGATGGGAGGATTGTCCTCCTGTTCTGAGAGCGCAAAATTCGGAATAAGCCGTTGAAGGTCGCTAGCAGAATAAGACCGATGACTACGAGGGATACAGCGTCCGCCACGTGACCGAACGTGAGCAGTGACTTTTCATAACATCGGTTGCAAACCCGAAAGAAAAATGACGTGCAATATTTCCTCCGGTTGTTTCATAATGATGGTTAGTCTCCTCTACGAGGAGGGGAGCGGAAGCGATGCGAACATATCCCAGTCAAGATTCTTCGAGAAACCCGCACAGGACAACGAATACGGCTAGCAAGGCCACGATTCTAGTTGCTCTATTTTTCCTCTCTCCCCTGCTTTCTGGAATTCCAGTTGCTACGGACGAAGATAACCCAATGCCAAGCTCTACTCGCCAAATAGGCCCGGATGTTGTAGTAACAGACCTAGACGTCACCACACCCTCCGCTTTGGTCGGAGGAACCCCTACACTGGCCCCCGTAAATCACGTTATTATCGTGGGATCTACCAATCAAGGCGGGTCTAGTGCCGAAGGGAATATCACCCTCGAGGTTAACGGAGTAGTAGTTGACACCAGGCCTGCCACCATAAGTCCAGGAGGCCAGGTTAACAGTGTTATGTACTGGGACGCATCTTCGTTATCAGGATCAGGATACGAAATAACTGCATCATGGGACCCATCCTCAACCGACACCGACTCGAGCAATAACCAGATGTCTCTATCCGGTGTCAGCGTAGCAGAGGTAGAGTCTGCCTCACGCATTGCAGACTCCCTGCCATCTGATGGATCTTCCCTCGCAAGAGCCCTATGGGAAGGAGCTATCACTGTTCTCAACACAGGTAACCAGCCAGTCGATGTCACAGCCCAACTAACACTAACCCCATCGCTGGGCGGTTCGAGCATCCCCCTGTCCTCGAGTACAGAGGAATTGCAACCTGGAAGCCTTGCAGACCCCCCAACTCCTGATAACATCACAATATCTTTCGATGGCTCTAGTCTGGAGGGCGATTACACCCTAAGTGGTAGTCTCCTTGTCTCAGGCTCTACTCAGGTTTCGGTTACCATCGAATCCAGAATAGTTAGCTTTGTCGCCCTGAGGGCGTCTCTAATACCAGCTAACAACCGGAATGTCGATCCAGGCTCGCAGTCAACACTGAACTTCATACTACAGAACTCTGGAACCGTTGAGGACAACTTCACTGTGACACAGAGCAACAATTCCGACCCTGCTAACTACTGGGTAAATACCACTGACCAGATACATGGGCCAAATAATCTACTCAATGTAGGTGCCCAGCAAACTCATGCAATTCAAAGTGAAAGAGCGGGATACGTCCTCTTTGCCAGCACCATGGTCATGGCTGGAGGTACATTCAGTGCGGAGATTTTCCAGAACCACAGCCATTCGATGGGGGAAAACTTCGCGAACATCACCCCTGGCTCCCCTAGGACCCTGCAGTACACCTTGGTGAACACCGGCACAGCTCCAGCCCAGTATCAGATCGATGTAGGAGCTACGGAATCTGTGCCATATTGGATCATTGACTCACCCGTTACAATCACCGACGTCTTGTTGCCAAACGAGACTAGGACACTTCCAGTAACAATCACTACCCCGGAGCTAGAGATGCCACTAAATCCGTCCTGGAAGGTCTCTTCTATTGAGAGAGTGGACTTGATGATTCAAGCAATACCCCTACAGGGAGGTGTTCCAGCAGTCAACCAGACGACTCTAGTGATAGATAGTGTTGTAGAGTTGGACATCTCCATGACCGGCGAAATCAGCGATATTTCGGTGAATGATATAATGGGAGGAAATACCAACAGGTTCGTGGGCTTCGAAGTGACGATAGTTCACAATCTTGGTTCAAACAGCACCTTGGCCCAAGTATCCCTAAGTGCCATGCCATGTACCTCCCTAGCGCCGACCACTGCTGCATCTGGGAGCCCTTGGAAAGAGTCCACCTGCTCCAATGGCAAGGTCTTCCTTCAGGATACTCCAGCTGGTTCCAGCCTCATCGAGAATTCGCGCTGGACTGCTACGGTCCAGACCTCCTCCTCGTCCTCCGCCTCAACCTTGGAACTCCTACCAGGAGAGACTGGATACGGCATGGTGGGACTGAGCTTCGGCCCAACCCCAGATTTCCAATACCCATCAGCAGGTCATCTCAACTTCTCTTTCATGGCGACATCATCTTGGGCTGCGTTCTCAGGGGCAATTTCCCGTAACGCCACGGCCACGGTTTCCATGTCAATAGCTGAAATCTGGTCAGCAGAGCTTACTTCCTCAGGTGCAGCAAATGGGGATCCCGGCACCGCCATATCCTCTGAGGTGGTGTTGGAGAACACAGGAAATGATCCAGCAAACTTCACCATCGGATACGTCCCTAAGCCCGGATGGACCATCACACTCGGGTCAACCGCGGCGAACCTCGTACCCTCGAAGACCAATCTGTACAATGACGGTTCATCCACCCAGAACCAGCGGCAAATAACGGTCACCGCCACTCCCCCCGCGTCTGCGAGAGCGGATGAGACGCACCAGGTCTGGGTTTACGCTAACTCCACGGAGACTGGAGAACTGCTTGCATATGCCCCTGCGCTCTTCACCCTCACCGAAGTCATCTCGGCAGAACTATACCCTCCGACTTCTACTGCGATAATCACTCCTTCCCCCTCACTTGATAGCAGAGTGGGCCAAAAGACTCTGGTCGCCCTTCTCAATAACACTGGAAACAAGAACGTCACCTACAACCTGTCGCTGGACAATCTAGATCAGGACAAGATCAAGGTCTGTTTCTCTGAGGAAATGCAGCCCTGTGTGACCGAATCCACCCTATTTGTACCAGCAGGGTCACAGGGGATTGTCAGGATTTACTCCACAGCCGGCCAGGACTCGAGAGCCGATGAAGACCAGAGATTCTTCCTGAATGCTTCTCATGACGGACAGCTCATGTCCACAAGCGAGTGGAAGGTGCAGGTTGCCCCTGATCATGCAATACTATTCATTGCTCCCACCCAAATGGAAGTAGCCCCGGGGAACACCCTAGATCTGGAGATAGGGTTGCGGAACGATGGCAACCTCATGGAGACGCTGAATCTGTCGGTGACCTTCCCTGAGGGAATGACCAACTGGTCCTACCAGGTCAACGAATCCGGATTCACGATAGACCAGTATGAGACTCACACCGTTCTCCTCAGCATCACACTGCCTCCTCTCAGAGACGGGGATCAGATACTAGTAGCCGACGTCATCCACAACCTCACTATGAGGGCGGTAAACATCACAGACCCGTTCCCCACTTGGCCTGCAACAAAAACAGTCGATGGAATTGATCAGCCCGTTCCACTGTCGGAACGGGTCGCAATGGGAGGGGGCGTCCCGGCTGGGACTTCGACGCTTCGAATCAAGGTCCTCCCTGTCTTCGATGTGGAATTGACCAAGTCCCCACAGAGGATTGCAATAGTCCCCGGAGTGGATAGGCCGATCGAATTCGAGATGGAGAACAAGGGGAACGCACCGATCAACCTCACCATACAGTGGGAAACCATAGACATGGAACAGGATGATTCTAAGCCAGATAGGTTCGAAGTCAGTAACTCGCTAGGCTCCACAAACCTGTACCTGCAAGTAGGGCAGACAAGCTCAATCACCTTTGAATTTGGAATGAGACATGCTGACACGATTATGGGCGAACAAGGAACGTTCGTCCTGAAGAGAGTACCCGTGGACGCTGCCATGGAGACCCAGCAGAACTCCTTCCCGATCACTGTCGTCAGGGCCCAGACCGACGACACCTACACCCTGAGCGCCGATGCCGCAGGCCAATACCAATGCGAGAACAACGACGACCCGAATTGCAGGCAGATCGAGATCCCCTGGGCGGACATAAACTATCGAGACAGCTCATTCGACCCAAGGTCCTACACACTGGCATTGAACGGGGATATGGACCCCTATGACGCGTCAGCAGACCCCCCAGAACGCCTCGTGGACTCGGATTTCTACCCCGAAGTTGAGTGGTGGATGTATATCGATAAAGACGTTGATTCAGGGACAGCTAGCTGCGAACTAGCGGACACAGGCGGAAGAGGAATCGCCTCCACGAAGGCGACGGAAGAGACATGCAACTCGGATTGGCAACTCGACGCCACCACTCCATTCGAGGGAGGGAGCCCTGACCCCGCTCATGGAGGGACCATCATAATCCAGGTAATCATACCAGGAACAGATACGGCACCGGGAGACGGTTGGAACATCTACCTGCAACTTAGACACCCAGAGGAGCCCAAGACAACGGAGTACTCAACCGACCTGGTCGTCAAACTCCGGATGACAGAATCGTCAGACCCACTCGTCAACAGCATCACATTCAGGGGAGGGGGCGTAGAGGGGGAGAGCACTTGGATCGACGTTTCGGTCAAAAATGCAGGATACGCCGTAATGCCCACTTTGTCCGAACTGAACCTCGACTGCTCGTCCACGCCCTACGCAGACGTGACGAACATGTTCGCTCCGTTCACGATACCGGCTCTTAAGGCGAATGGCAACTTCACCGCCTCATGGGCTGTCGAGCTAAACCCAATCCCGTGGTACAAGTCCTCTGAGAAACTCACGTGCACGGCGTATATCACCTATCCAGATGCCATTATGCAGAAGGGAGGAATCTTCGGCAATGTCGTGACGAACGACGTCCTGACAGAGGACCTGGACATTGACTCGTGGTCAACCCCAGCCGTCGAAATATCTGGTATAGAGTTCCCGTCTGCATTCCTTGTGTCTGCAGTTCTGTTTCTATTGGCCCTCTCCCTGGTCAGACAGGGTTTGGAAGAGGAGGAGGGACGTCTTCACGCGTCATCCTATGTGGCGTCCATGGCGTTCGGAGCGCTCTCGCTTACCGGCTTCTCAACAACCCTGACAGTTCTTTGCGCCGCGGCCTCCATCGCGTTCGCAGGGCTCGTAGCATGGCTATCCTCCAGCGAACTCCAAGCGATCCACGATGACAGGAAGAAAGCCAGGATCGGAACGATGGCAATACTGGAGGATCACGACAAAGAGCAACAGAACACCAGGAAAGAGCTCCGAGCCATCATCTCCTGCTCTCCCTATGCCTTCCTTCCATTCGTACTGGTCTCACCATCCCTCGCCATAGACCTGGGGGCATCGTCGCTGGTATCAATAATCGCGTTTATGATCGCCTCGCCCTTACTCGTGAACCTGATCCTGAGGTTCCTAGACAGCTCATACGACAGGCTTTACAGTGAACTCGCTGACATAGAGCTCCGAGCTATCAGAATCAAGAAGATCCTTGGAAGGACGGGTCAGAAGCCAGGTGGAGGCAACTGAGATGACACGAACGAAGGCTCCAGCGACGGGAGGGGCCGAGGCTACCCTCAAGCGGATCGACTACATCGAGGAAGAGGCCGAAAACATCCAGTTCGCAATATGGGCTAACAGGCCAATCGGCGCCAGGAAGATGCTGAGGGAGCTCTCGAAGGAGGTCGAAGAGGCAGAAGGCCAGATCATGGATCTCTACAGGGCCCTCTCATCACTAGAGAGATCCCTCGAGGAGCTCGAGCAGATGTCAGAGGGCGATCGCAACGCCTGGGACCTTACGATGCTAGGTCTGCAGCACCTCAGGGAGGGGAACTGGGGGGCAGCAGCAGATTGCGTAGAGGGCGCAGTTGCATCGATGGGCAAAGACGGACTTGAGAGGTCGCTGAACACCCTTGGGAGGCACCTCAATGAGATGGGGGAGCTCAGCGACACAGAGGACATAGCACTCACGCTGGTAAACCAGGGGAAGGAGGCCCTAGAGTCGGACCTCTCGTCTGCGGCAAAGGCGTTTGAGGACGCGATCAGCGCACTCGGCCCCGTCGCTGTCAACGAGGCTGCCAGCCCCTTCCTCGTGAACAGCTTCTTCCTCTCGATAGGGACGAAATGGCCAGAGGGCAAGGACCACGCCCTGATGGTCATCACCCTGGAGAACACGGGAGAGAATAACATCTCAACAATGAGGCTTGCTCCACCCATACCATACGGGTGGTCCGCCTCTCCAAAGATGTGCGAGATCCCAGAGATACCCCCGGAAGGATTCATCGAGATCGGAATCGAGATCAGGCCGTCCGGATCCTTCCCATCCACATCACTCCTTGGTAGCAGTTTGAACATCACCACCGGCTACGACGTCGAGTATGGAAGCATGAATGTACAGACAAGGGTCGAGAACAGGACCCCGAATCGCATGCAAGGGCTCCTTCTTGACCCATGGATGCCAGAGGGTTTCGAGGCGATGAGGCTCCCTCTCGTGGAGAACCTGGGGCCTGGGGATGTCGTACACGTCCCCATAGAGGTGCTGAACCTGCGAGAAGCAGTAGGGATAGGCAGTTAATTGCCTCATCAGAACTGTATTATCGGGCACATTTTCCAGTAATATCATAAATGATTAGCATTCACAGGGGGGCACGGGTGAACACGCAATGAGCGAAGAATACCAGACAGTAGAAAGAAACCGAGAGGAAGGCTCCATCGGTATCGGTGCGATGATCGTCTTCATCGCCCTGATCCTAGTGGCCGCAGTCGCATCGACGATCATCATCAAGACCGCCGAGGAGCTGCAGCAGAACGCAGAGCAGACCAGCAGCGACACAAGGAAGGAGATTTCCGGAAAGATCAACATCGTCGCGGTGATGGTAAACCAATCAGGGCTAGACGGCGACAGTAACGTCGACAGCCTCGTCTTTACAGCCAAGGTTGCTGCAGGAGCAGTGAACCTGCAGGTGCAAAACATCGACTGGTTCCTGACGTGCGGTGACGACGCTGCCTTCGGTAGAGTGGGTGGTAACCTCGGAACTACAGATGCAGGAGGTGGCACTATAGCCGCCCCAGAGAGCGTGAATGCGGACCAACTCAGTGGCGCTGATTACGCTGCCACAGCAGAACTCGATGCAGGAACTGTCTTCAAATTCGACATCCTCATCGACAACGGTAACTGCGATACCCTAGCTGAGGTGGGCGACACACTACTACTCAAAATAATTGTAATCGACGGGGGAACGACAGTCACCGAACTGAAGATCGACTCCCTTTCAGCAGGAGCGAGTGTGGTTTGAATGAGCGGAAAAGACAGAATTGCAAATGAGAGAAATAACATGAACGACAACGAATCTGGATCCATCGGTATCGGTGCGATGATCGTCTTCATCGCCCTGATCCTAGTGGCCGCAGTCGCATCGACGATCATCATCAAGACCGCCGAGGAGCTGCAGCAGAACGCAGAGCAGACCAGCAGCGACACGAGGCAACAGATTTCGGGGAAGGTATCCGTAGTAGACGTCATCGTAACCGGCACAGCCGACACACTAGTCGGTAATGGGGAGGACCACGTGTCAACCTTGGACGTCGTCTGGAGGGTCTCCTCTGGCTCGGCGGGTATATACCCGAACGAGATATCTTACTATATCAGCTGCGAGGTCTCAGGTGCCGTCGGTGCTTTCTTCGATACAGGCCAGCTTACTGCGTTGAACCTGACTGACAATTCCCAGCCAGCCAACAGCTTTGAACTCTCAGCAGGGAACACGTACTACACGTCGATCACCCTTGGAACAGCAGATAGTGCAGACAATAACATTCTCGATACAAATGATGCTGGTACCGGCTGTGACGCTCTCTTTACCCAAGGAGCAGACATAAACATGAGGATCGTTGTAGATGGCGGCGGTGAGACGGTCGCGGAACTGAAGGTCGATTCACTGACTCTCGGTTCCTCAATGATGTAGGCAAGTACGACACAGGAGGAGCAGCCAGGAGGGACCGGCATGGGGTGCTACTATGGGGTTTCTCGACGAGTTTATGGGCAGGTTCAAGGACTCAGGAACCGGTACTGACTCAGGCATGTCTTCGCGACTCGACAAAGTATCGAGGCTCTCTGTAGAGCACGTAGACATCCCGACCGAGTTCAGGCCCACTGATCTAGAGGCATGGCTGTTCGCCCCCTCTGGAACCAGAGTCGGTGTTCTCGGCGACCCACAGGCGAGTCAAGGCCAGGACAAGATCCCCGAGTTGGTGGACATGGTCAAGGACAGGTTCGAGAGACTCGAGACGGCAATGGACCTGATGGAGGCCAATATCAAAATGACCGCCCAGCAGACTGCTAAGATTGCAGCAGAGTCTGCATCATCGGCAAGCGCGCCCGCAGGCGCCTCCCAGGACGTAATCCATACTGTGGGCGATGACGGTGAAGTCACTAGCCGACCTGTAGACTCTCCCGCATCAGAAGGCGTAGGACCTCTGTCCCAGGGAGGGAAGGCAGGAGGACCGGGACTCTTAGACCTCTACGAGGCGCAGTCCCTGGCAGTCAACCCGTTTCTTAAGAGCGGGGAGGCAGATGCGTTGATGCACGGCCCATCCGTGGACCCGACCAAGATCGTGGCCCTGCTCCTCGACAACATGAGCGGGATAGACACTCTCGGGTTCCTGAAGGCCGCTTCCAAGTCCGGAGTCATCACCTCAGCAGAGGAGAAGGCTCTGAGCTCCATCGCTGCACTAGCGGAGCCAGGGGCCGAGTCAGAGGGAGCACCGGCTGTGGACAACAGAACACTACTGACGTTCGCAGCCATGATTGAGGCTTGGAGGGCCCAGGGGACTCCCTAGGGGGGATGGGGTATTGTCAGGTTCTAGCGTAGCTGCGATGGTCGTCGGCACCGTTTTCATAATGATCTTCGGATTGGCCACAGTCTCACTGGTCGACAGCGTGAACGAGTCGATAAAAAACTCAGATTACGATCTTCCGGAGCCACGGGTGGAAATAGTCTCCGCATTCGATCAGGAGATGTCCACGGGTCCCGTGGAGTCCCTGTCAATATCCAATCCTGGTAGCTCATACGTGGCTGAAATCTGTACCATTTCAGGAGCGACAGGAAACGGATTAACATTCACAATCTCAGTAGGTGGATCCGGGGAGATTACCGGCGTAACAATAGTATCAGCCGGAAATGGCTACACAGAGCTAGCGGTCAGAGATGTAGACTGCCCTTCTGGTGGCTCGTCTGCCCAAGTCAGTATTGATGATCTACATGATCAAAACAACATTTCCATCATCAACTCCGGGTCCGAGTCTATCGACCTATCTCACATCTACGTGACATTCTCGAATACAGGAGAAAATGAGACCGGCCTTCCTTTCGCACCATTTGTAAACCATTACAGCGGACCCAACCTCTACCTATTCCCTGGAGAATCGCTAACTACAGACGACTTCGCTCTTGACCCTAGTGTCCACGGCTTTGCGATTGAAGCCGATCCAAATCGAGCCTTCCTTGCTATATATGACTACAACGACGCGGAGTCCGTAACAATAACTTGAGGCAATCGAATGGCAAACGGACCGGGAGAGATAATTCTGCTCTGCGCAGGACTGATAGTGGCGGGACTGGTCTCAGGTGTCTTACTGGAAACGTGGGACGACATGGACGCAGCACTGGAAGAAAGGGGCAAGGAGAGTGCTGCCGACGTCAGGACCCGAGCTTCCCTGCTAAATGACCCTCTCAACGTCGCTTGGGACAATGCAGAGAAGACCGCGACACTATACTTGCAGAATTCCGGTGAGAACCGACTAGACCTCGATACAGTGGCGGTGTTTATCAATTCCACATCCGTTACAGCCTCAGTCGCAGATGGCTCTACTACATGGATTCCTGGCGATGTGGTACAGTTCACGGTGGACGACACCACCAATACCCTCGACTACACGGGAACCAATGATGTCATAATTACAATAACGGTTGTATCCTCTGCTTCGGGGTACGCCGGAGCGCACACGGTGTCGGAGGAAGTCAGACTTGTCACAAGCTAACGTGGACAATTTCGAGTTCGGAGTCATCCAGGACAGCCTGGGGCAGAGCATGGGAACCGCTATCCCGAACAGGGCACTGATGCTTGTTTGCGGGGGAATAGGATCGGGCAAGAGCATAATCGGCCAGAGAATGTCATTCGGAATGACGGCAAACGACGTCAAAGTGTCTCTATACACCACTGAGCTGACCACTAGGGGCTGGCTTGAGCAGGTCTCCAGCATCGGGTACTTCATGGACAAGAGGATAGACGAGGGCTCCTTTCATCTTATTTCCAGCTTCGGCGTTATTGCAGAACAATCCGAAGAGACAGTAAGCCTGCTGAATCTACTTGAGTCACCGGCCTCGAAAGAGGCAGACGTTGTGATAGTTGACAGAGCCTCAGAGCTGATGCCAGATGAAATGTCCAGCAAGGACCTTTTGCGTGTTCTCCGGAAGTTCACATCAGAGGGGCGCACGCTGATATTGACGATCGATCCCGATGAGATGGACGAACGCACTCTTAGGGACATGAAGAACTCCGCTGAAGTCGTGCTGGATATGATGACCGCAGTCGTCGGTGGGCAACTTGTCAGGACCGTCAGCGTAACCCGGTTCCTTCGTGCGGCGGGACCAGTTACAGAGCGAATCGGCTGGAAGGTAATGCCCGAGATGGGATTCATCGTGGATATCACAGCTGTAGCATGAGGTTGGTTGAATGGTTACAGAGCAAGAGTCCGGTGAACAAGAACCAAAAGAGCCAGAGTTCAATATCGAGCCTGGCGACCTCGGCGGTCTCATGGCTGAGTACCCTCATATCCGAGAATGGGTCGAGCAATTTGAGGCAGAACATGGCTCCAGGCCGATTTACTACGGCCCTCTAGACAGGGATGCGAAGAGCGTCAGCCCTCGTAACCTGATTTACGCCACAAAGCCCCCATGCTTCGCGCACGTTTACTCCCCCCCCGGAGGGTGCCGAGGGAGCGGGGAACACATTCTGGTTCGGGCTAGAGCCGACCATAACAGAAGAGGAGGACGATATCAGGGACAGTATCGTGGAAAGGCTCCTTAGAGACGCCCCACAGAAGGAGAGATTCGACAATGACGAGGAATTCATCGCGATGATTCACGAAATGATGGATGAGATGACCACCACCACCTCTTCGTCCCTTCTTTCGAACCCAGTTGTGAATCAGGCCAGAGAACTAATCGGGATGGGAGAGGCTCCGATCAAAGTCACGCCCGAGCAACTCGACCGGCTCAAGTACGTGGTGGTTAGGGACCTCGTGAACAACGGTCCACTGGAGACCCTTCTAGCAGACGAGATGCTTGAGGATATACACTCGATAGGACTGTCCAGAATCAACATGGACCACAAAGTCTTCCCCATGCTCACGTCGAACATAGCCTTCAGGGATCAGGAACTGCTCACCAAGTACCTTAGATCGATGTCAGAGAGGATAGGCAGACCGGTATCAGACAGCAAGCCGATCGTCGACGGTGCTCTGCTGGATGGGTCCAGAATCAACATAATCTACAGTGACGACGTATCCATTCAAGGCTCTTCTTTCACAATCAGGAAGTTCGCCGAGGAGACGATTTCGATAATCCAATTGATCAAGTGGAAGACGTTATCCGCACAGATGGCAGCATACATCTGGCTAGGTCTGGAATCGGGGATGTCGATGCTAGTATCAGGGGAGACGGCATCTGGAAAGACCACAACCCTCAACGCAGTCCTTCCATTCATCGACCACAACGTCAAGATATACACCGCTGAGGACACCCCTGAGGTCAAGGTGGCCCATACGATCTGGCAGAGGCTAATCACAAGGGACTCGAAAAACGAGGACTCCCGAGTAGAGATGTTCGACCTGCTGAAAGCAGCACTAAGATCCAGGCCTCGATACATCATCATAGGGGAGATCAGGGGAGTAGAGGGCGCAATCGCCTTCCAAGCCATGCAGACAGGGCACCCCGTGGTCGGTACCTTCCACGCCTCCAACATAGTCAAGCTAATCCAGAGATTCACAGGAGACCCAATCAACGTCCCAGCCCGATTCTTCGACAACCTGAACTTCGCAATCTTCCAGGAAGTAGTCGAAGCCCCAGGAGGGGGTATAGCCAGGAGGATCACCGGTGTCAGCGAGGTGATTGGATTCGACAAGACTGCTGACGGCATCCTAACCAGGAACATGTTCGAGTGGGACCCTGTGGCCGACGAGGTCTACTTCAGAGGGATGTTCCAGTCGGACATGCTGGAGAACAAGATTGCACCGAGGATGGGATTCCGGAGCAAGCGAGACATCTACGACGAGCTACAGAGAAGGACCGAGGCGATCCAGAGGATGTGCGACAGGGACCTCACGCACTATGATGACGTTTTCGACCTCCTTGACGTGTACTACAAAGAGGGCTGGGACAGGTTCGCATCCGCACTGGAGACTTGGACTGGAGTCAATCACTAGGATGGATCCCAAATGGAGGACAAGGCGAGCACGTGGGAGATCGCACTCCTGCGACTGGGAATGCCGTTCAGGAATTACCTACTCTTCTTCGCACTGCCAGTTTCACTCGTGGGCCTAGTCGCCGGTATTGCCGTTTGGTATACTGTGAGTGACGTCATCACGGGACTTTCCGCGGTGCTCATGATCCTCTTATTCCCGATTCTGGCATTTGCCGGCACCCTTGCTTATCCGGTGGCCCAGGTTTCAGCAGAGGCAATCCAGATAGAGCAAGATATGCACATGTTCATGACGAGGATGGGGATTCTTTCCATGGGAGAGTCGGCTGAGAAGGGGATGTTCGACGTACTGAAGGAAATGGGTGACTACGGAGCACTGGCCAAAGAGATCCAGGCGATAGAGACGCTAGTCACTAAATGGCACACTAACCTCCCAGAGGCAGCAAGAATAGTCGGAAGACAGAGCCCATCGGCTATATGGAGCGACTTCCTGGACAGGATGGCCTTCTCCGTGGAGGTGGGGCAACCAATCGGGGAGTTCTTCTCCAGCGAGAACGAGACCTTCGAGCAGGCCTACACCACAATCTACGATGCTAGGCTCGAGCAGTTGGACACTCTGAGGGAGACCTTCGTGTCCCTAACTACAACCGGGCTTCTCCTGCTAGTGGTTTCTGGCCTCCACCTAATTCTCTTCCAGACTGGAGCAGAGACCTCGAATCCGTTCGAGGTTATAATCAGGGCGAGGTGGGTCCTCCTCACAGGGACTCTCTTCGCTCTACTACAAATAGGAGCATGGTACCTATTTACTCTGGTTATTCCGGACGAGGACCTCTTTGCCAAACACGGATTCAACACAGAACAGGCGATCGACATGCGCCGAGCGTGGATCTTTGCCGGCATACTCGGTACGATAATGGTCGTGATCGTCTCTGTAGTCTTCATTCTCTACGGGACGGATATCCTGTTCGAACAGTGGAATTACTTCGGACTTCTGGTGATTGCGGCCATGATGTCGCCACTGCTTGCACCGGCCCTACTAACTCTCCAGGAGGAGGCGAGAGTGAGAAGGAGGGACGACGCCTTTCCAGAGTTCATCCGAGCCTTCGGGGGAACCGCGCAGGCCAGAGCGCAAGAGCCTAGCGCCATGGTAAAAGCACTATCGGGTATCGATTTCGGAGCCCTAGACGACTCAATCTCCAATCTCGAGAAGAGGCTGTCCATGAGGATAGACAGCGACTACTCTTGGGATTGGTTCGCAGCCGACAACAATTCAATGCTCGTTTCCAGGTTCACGAGGGTATTCATCGAGGGATCATCTTCCACAGGCGAGGCTGGCCTGGTTGGAGACATGGTCTCCCAGAGTACAACCAGTTTGCTTGGGCTTAGGCAGAGGAGACAGATATCTGCCAACGTGATGAGGAGCGTCTCCTATGGTCTACTGATCGCAATGATCATCGCGCTCAACATCACTACGTCGATTATCGCCGGTCTTGGTGAGACGATAGCTCAGGTGGCTCAGGGACTAGTCGATGGAGCGGGAGATGTCGGCACCGCATCCGGAGGCGTAGGCGTAGCCCTACCGGCTTTGTCCGAGACTGGAGGGATTGATCAGAATATCCGAGTCTTCCAATACATGGGTTCGTTCCTCATCGTCATCTCGATTGTCATTCTCGGTCTCATCACCGCTAGGATCAGGGGGGGCGGGACTACACTGGTACTTGGACAGATGATCCAGATGATGTGGGTGGCAGGCATTGCGAACTTCTTCAGCGCTTGGATCCTGGACCAGTCCGTGGGTCTGTTCCAGTCAGGGGCATAGCGGCAGCGCAGAAGATTTGATGCCGTTCGGCGTGTACCAGCAGTTGTGGCCGACCCTCTCCTGTCCACCCTGAGAATCTCGATCCTTACTATCTTCATGGCCGTTGCAGCACGTTCAGACTTCGAGACATTGTCAGTAAGGGACAGACACTGGATCAAATGGTCTGCTCCCGTTGTACTCATCCTCTTGCTAGAGATGGCATCCGAGAACATGGGTATAGCCAACTTCTGCATGGTTTTTTCGTTGGTGGCAGTCTTCTCTTTATGCTTCTCTGACCCTCCAAATCCAAGAGATTTCAGAGACTGGGATAAGAAACAGGTACTACTATCGATAGCATATGCGCTAGGTCTAGTTGGAATCTTGTACGGAGCGAAGGTCTACTCGGATACAAATTTCATTGATTTGGTGCTGGGCGATGAATCGAAGCGAACAAGCCTCTGGTGGAGCATGAACGGTGCGCTCCTGACCTCAGTAATTTTCTATGGTTCGTGGAGGATAGGGCTAATTCAAGGAGGGGCCGATGTAAAGGCGCTGATTATTGTAACTCTAGTATTCCCCTCGTGGTCATTCGTACCCGATCAAATGTACCCTTTAGTAGAAGATCCTCTATTCCGAATGCCTCCATCCATGGTCCTCTTCATATGGGCCGCATCTGCATTCCTGGTCGCACCACCAATAATATTCATCCAAAACGCTGCGAGGGGGAACATTTCCTCACCATCAGATGTCAAGATGGCGTGGCACGCCACGAAGAGAAGAATCTCAGAGCTTAAGGAAGCTCCAGATTCTGCATCATACCAATCTTGGATTCTAACCGAAGCCATTGAGAAAAATGGAGAGATTACTGCAGTAGATCGGATCCTTCCCTCTAGGAGAATTTCAAATGACCAAGACGAGAGCGAGCAGTTCGATCTTCTGGAGGAATTAGGATTGGACAATGTCTGGATAACCACTAAACATCCATTTCTAGTCTACCTATTCCTGGCAATTCTCCCAATGCTCCTGCTTGGAGATCCTCTTTCATATCTGATTAAATGAAGTCCTCCAGGGTCATCACGGTAACCTTGTCATTGTTGAACAACGAGTCCACGCTCGAAGACATCCACCCAACTCTATGCTTTGTGTAGTCATCTATCCCGAATTCACTCATAATGTCCTCTGTTATCTGGATGTACTTCCTGACAGCGCCCTCAGAGACAGTCAGTACGACGTTCCCTCCGCAGCATGAATCCAACTCTCCTCCCGAGAATCCCCCAGATGCCGGCTTATTCTTGATGCACTTCCCTGCCAGAGGCATTCTCCGATAGGATTCTCCACACTTCACACACCTTATTTTTTGTCTTGTGTATGCCATCAGATTTCCCCTCATGTCGGGTAGGAAGTGTGATTCGATTACCTGCTTAGCAACCCTTTCTGCAGAAACCGGACGTAGAACCTTTCCTAGACTCAGCTGACTGTCTAACTTGTCCTTCATCGTTACTAATGTCTTGTAGGAGGAATTTTCCGGACCCGCATCCAGTGGTCCAGAATCGTGAGTCCATCCGTAGCCCCTAATCTCACCAATCATGCCAAGCCGATCCTCCACAATGTCCATTAGGCCCCTGATTTCCTTTGGATGGGGCTGGCTTAGAGTTGACTCGAAGAAATCTCTGGTGTAGAACCAAGCGCAATCCACGTTCAAAGCCTCCTTGTCTATTTCACTGGGGTTAAGACGGGTCGTCAGGACTAGTGGTGCATCCATCCTGCCTCCCCTGTTTGCAGGTAAGATAGTTTGAGTGAAATTCAGTAATCCATCCATTAACATCATTATGCTATCCTCGTCCCCATCGCAGTTACGCCTCTTAGCAGCATGAAACAGAGGATGGGCGTAGCCTGCGGAGGCATCGGTCCAGCCAATTATCCGGCAAGCTACACCTCCCGAAGTATGGGGTGCAAGACCTATTGCGATATGGCCAACAATGTCTTCGAGGTTCTTTGCCATGTAGAATGCCGGCATCTTGTAGAATCTAATCAAAAGATCATCTACAAAAGAGCATGTTGAAAGTAGATGATTGGAGGCTAATCTAGAAGGAATGAAGTCTTGAGGGAGCAACTCCAATAGTTGCCTGTCGTTCTTCAGTGGGTCCCCGTTGTGATCGTGACTATATCCCAATTCAACAAGTCTCTTCCACGGAGTGCCGATCTCTGATGGCCTGAAATGAGTCACGGGGACGTCACTCATATCGAATCTAGCGGTTCCATCCCTGAAAACAGACAAACCATGCAGTCCTCTTAGTACCCCTTTCTCGATTTGCTCAGGAGCCTGGTCCTTTGAGACCAATCCCTTTACTGCCTTGATTTTGCTGGGAATCCTGTCCAGGCCAAGTTTCCTCCTTTTTACTTCCAGAATAGATCCTAGGTTTACCGCGGTGATTTCTCCCTTCCTTCTACCTCTCCTATTTCTTGAAGGTCCTGCCAAGGTCCTGCCTCCGCATTCTATTGGTTCATTGGGGTCCGGTCGGTGATGACAAGTTACGTGTGGCGTCTCCCTACCACACTTTTGACAAATCCTCGGACCGACGGTCACTCTGATAACCCCTCTTGAGGATGCTTCAGAAACCAACCGCTGGGGCCCGCCGTTTTCTCCAATCGGAAAGAGAGAGTGAACCATCGGACTCATTTCTCTAACCCCGGACTTCTCGGGCCTACCCATCCTTGCCCCAATTCTACAAGGGACAGAGTCTTCCCATCTAGGAAGCTCCGAGACCTTTCGGACCAAACTAAGCGACCTATCAACCAGATAGTCGTCAAAGTCCCTCTTTTGCCCTCCTTCCGAAATTTCGGAATTCAATAAATCTGACACCTTTACTACTGCCTGGGAGACCAGAGAATCAACCTCTCTTCTGATTATGACTCTCCCGTCAGCTTCTCTGAGACCCAAACCATCCAAGAGACCCTCCCAATGAAGAGGAATCACGATATCAGACCCCTCATGCCGGTGAACCAGCCCCAGTGTCATCAATGATGATTTCACCAATCCGTGACGGTAGACTTCTGTCCAACGAGGCCACTCCCCGAGAATCGGATCTTCAACCCCTATCGAATCATTATCGAAGGAGTAGGGCCAACCCTCCACCGATTTCTCTATTCTCAGGGAAGATTCCTCGATCTTCCCATTAGATACAATTTCATCAGCCAAACGAGGTAAGAATTGAATTGGCAAATCTGACCACCATAGATTCCATGGAGGAGGGACAGCAGTTCCAAATCTCTCACATATTTGTTTGACCTTATCCCAAGATAGGTCTAAACTTTTCAGATAGGAAATCCAACCTCTCCTCCTCAAAGATCTTTCAAATCTGGATTCACCTCCACGATTAATTGCGCCATTGAATGGCATTCCAGGTGGTAATTTCCCAGCTTTGACCCCAATTATCTTAGAGAAAGACTCAATCTTCTCATGCGAGTCAATAGAATCTGCGAGATCGACTGACCACCAATCTATAGAATACGAAGACGGAGATAGCGGTTTGTTGTTCTCCAGGAATTCCCCATATCCGAGTAGAATTTCTCCGGCATCCCAAATCGAGACCAAGTCCCCTTCACACCTCTTCCACTCCTCTTGGTCCCTGACTCTGACGAATTCCCCGTTTCTCAGCAGAACGGTCGGACCATCAATATCTACACATGGCGTAACTGCACAGGCCTTTCCTGGTCCTTCGATCTTCATTTGCGTTCCTACCGATAGGAACCCTCCTAATGCTTCCATTGTAATCGGGTTTAAACCAGCCGCTGCAAGTCCTGTTGCCCTACTCCTGCCATATCTTAGTCTAAATCCCCCGGGTTCTCGTGGTTCTCCAAAAACAGGCCTACCAGCAATCACGTCTTCCATGTATCTCCCTTCTTTTTCCAGAACCCTACTTTTCAATTCGGCAGTTTCCGACTCTCCACCCTTCTTCTTGTCAGCGAATTTTGAGATGAAATCCCACCCTGGAACTCTCAATCTCTCAGTGTGACTACGGATTTTCGGCGCCTTGAGGCACAGACCCTCTGCGATTACTAGCATCACCCCTCCCCTTACTCTAGTTCTGAAAGAACCATTTTCATTGATTATGTTCCGGACTTCCTTGTAACCCGCACATTCCATTCTCTCGGTCTCTTCGCCGTTGATCATTACAGGGCACTCTCTGACAATTAGGTCAGTCTCTTCTGGTTCTGGTTTAAACTGGAGATTCGCACGATAAAGCCCGAACTCCTCCTTCACCCTCTCTACTTCAGGAACCGTTGGGATGTACCTACCCACGCCTATCTCCCTTCTCAGGATGTCACCAATCAATACTCCTAGAGCCTGAGCAGTTCCTCCTGCAGCCCTAATGGGGCCGCAAAAATCGATTGAAAGAAACTCAGAGCCATCCGAGTTGCTCATTATCCTGACTTCCCCTATACCGTCCAATGGAGCCACTAAGACAGCCTCAGTAAGGACCGCCAATCCCACTCTCAGTCCGGAATCAATCGCTCTCCTCCTGTCACCAGTTGCAGAATGCATCTCCTTTGTAACATGAATAGCAATCATGATTGCAGCGGTTTCCCTGTCGTGCTCATGCAACAGCTCCCTCAGTTGCCCCTCAATTTTTAGCCTGCGTTTACTCTTCTTGTCCGGGTCAACATAGAGGTACGGGTCTTCCAGAAGCTTCTCGGTTCTACTGGCCAAATCCGAAGCTCTAGGAATCTCAATCGACTCAGAAAAGTCAAGACCCTTCTTTTTTGCCTCTGCTGCTATTGTGTACGCTTCCTCTATTTCCTTATCCAAAGATTCATAATAATTAGAACGCTCATTCTCGAGCCTCTCTGTATCTAATTCCTCGGCTCTGATGTTTTTGAACATGCCTTCCCCTCGCAACAACACTACCCACTCCGAAGAGACCGTCCAAGAACATTCACCGTCATCCCGCTCTAAATCCACCTCAACGAAGGCAATCTTCATCACATTACGTCTAGGCCAGAAGAGGTAGAATGACCTCAACATCGGCGGAACAGGCTCGGGAAATACTAATTGAAAGAATACGCGATCTTGCTTATCTTTACTCCGAGGAAGAGGGCTTCATATTAGCCAGTGGGAGGAAGAGTAAGCACTTCTTTGATATGAAACCAGTCATGATGGATCCGGAATGCGCTCATCTTCTTGGTGTCCTAATTCATGATCAAATTAAGAAGTTAGGAGAGGTAGATGCAGTTGGAGGCCTCGAATTAGGTGCTGTACCGTTAACAGGAATTTCAATCGCCAAGGCAGAAAAGGGGTCCTCATTGAGAGGCTTCATCGTTAGGAAGGAACCTAAGGGAAGGGGCGGGAGAAAGACTGGAAACCCCCCCGGGATAGAAGGATCTAGTTTACAGCCAGGTAATAGAGTAGTTCTTCTTGAGGACGTCACAACTACCGGGGGCTCTGCTTTGAAGGCGGCAGGAATGCTCAATAAGATGGGTTGTGATGTGGTCTGCTGTATCACTATACTAGATAGGCAAGAGGGAGGGCTGAAAGCCTTCAATGAGGCTGGCATAAACTTGATTCCTCTCACTCTCAAGTCAGATATCGCGAGTTGAAGAGATGGGACAGCACGATATCGATCAAAAAAATCTGCCATACCACCCTTCCAAACTAGAGAGAAAGGAGTATATCGGAATTGGAGAATTTCTTTCTTTAGATATGAGAACCGGAATAATTGATGATGTTCAGGAATTCCCAGAGATGAAAAAGCCTTCTTACAAGATTAGAGTAAATTTTGGACCAATAGTTGGAAGATTATGGAGCTCAGCTCAGATTACAAACTACTCCCGTTCGGAATTAATTGGAAGAATCGTAGTAGCCGCTATCAACCTAGGAGAGAAGACACTACCCACGGGCTTCGTTTCCCAATTCCTTGTCTTGGGTGCTCTAGATTCAGATGGTACAGTTAGACTGTTGGAGGCCCCAGAAGGGACCCTGCCCGGCTCAACAGTTGCATAGTTCTATTACAATACCATATTGAACCTGCTTTTTCATGTTTGCATTATGACATACGTAAGGATGACAACAAGTGCTGGAGAGATAGACATTAAACTGTATACGGAGGAATGCCCAGAGACAACGAACAATTTCCTGAAACTAGTAGATGATGGCTTCTATGATGGATTGCACTTCCACAGAGTAATCAAGGATTTCATGATCCAAGGAGGATGCCCTCATTCGAGCGATGCAAACAATGGGAGGGCCGGTACTGGAGGTCCAGGTTGGAAAATACCATGTGAGCAATCTGCATTAGCAAAGAAACACGACAAGCCAGGGATTTTCTCAATGGCAAACGCAGGACGAGATACAGGGGGTTCCCAGTTCTTCCTTACTACAGTACCCACACCATGGCTTGATGGAAACCACGCTGTTTTCGGCGAGGTTGCTAAGGGGATGGAAGCAGTCAGAAAGATCGAGTCCACAGAGACTCGTCCTGGAGATAGACCGATATCGCCACAGAAGATCATCACTGTAGAAAGAGTCTAATTACTAAACTATGGTAACTATATTTATTAATAAGTTATTAATAGATTATACATGGCAAAGCATCGAGTCGGCGATCGTAGAATAATTTCAGTCAGTATTCCTGAGGATATTGCAAGAAGATTGGACGCTAGAGTAGGTAAGGGTAGAGGGGAAGGAAGATCTGCCACTATTTCTAAAATGATTGAAAACTCCCTTTATGGAGCTATTATCAATAAGACCAACTCCGGTGAGATAGAGCCTCGCAAACCGAACAAGACCAACCTCACAGTTAGGGTTGAGATAGATACGATGGGGGAGATAGAAGTTCCAGCCGATAGATACTATGGGGCGCAAACGGCAAGATCCCTGATCAACTTCGATATAGGAGAAGATAAAATGCCCAGATCTTTGATCCGTGCATTTGGAATACTAAAGCAGGCAGCTGCGGAGACAAATGTCGAGCTCGGAGTGCTAGAAGATGATATTGGGAAACTAGTTTCAGAAGCATGCGAAGAGGTAATTTCTGGGAGTCTAGACTCTCATTTCCCTCTCAGAATTTGGCAGACGGGTTCTGGGACTCAGACAAACATGAACGCGAACGAGGTTGTTGCGAATAGGGCAATTGAGATTTCTGGAGGAAAGCTGGGCAGTAAGTCTCCAGTACATCCAAATGATCATGTAAACAAAGCGCAGTCTAGTAATGATACGTTTCCAACAGCAATGCACATCGCTGCAGCCGAAGAAATACAACATCAATTAATTCCTTCAGTAATGAAACTTCGACATTCTCTAGCGGAAAAGGAGGCAGAATTCTCCGACATAGTCAAAATCGGTCGAACCCACCTCATGGATGCCGTTCCGCTAACCCTCGGACAGGAGTTCGGTGCTTACGTGTCGATGTTGGATGCAGATTTAGTAAGAATTGAAACGACTCTGAACGATTTGTACGAAATAGCACTAGGAGGGACAGCAGTTGGAACCGGTCTCAACACTCATCCAGATTTTGCAGAAATAGTCGCCAAAAAAATATCAGAAAAGACCGGCCTACCATTTATCAGTGCAGAGAACAAGTTCGCACAATTAGCGGCTCACGATGCCATAGTAGCTGCTTCGGGCGCTCTAAATACACTATCTGCCTCGTTGATGAAGATAGCCAATGATGTGAGATGGCTTGGATCCGGACCTCGATGTGGTTTTGGAGAACTATCCCTGCCAGCGAACGAACCTGGCTCTAGTATTATGCCCGGCAAGGTAAATCCAACACAATCTGAGGCCATGACTATGGTCTGTTGCCAAGTAATGGGGAACCATGTTGCCATCTCCATCGGTGGAAGTCAGGGAAACTTCGAATTGAATGTCTTCAAGCCGATGATGATACATAATCTACTGCATAGCACAAGATTGCTATCAGATAGTTGTGTATCTTTCTCAGAAAATTGCATACTCGGACTAAGTGCAAACGAAGCAAAGATTACCGAACACCTCGAGAAATCATTAATGTTAGTAACCGCTCTAAATCCACACATCGGATACGACAATGCGGCCAAGATTGCCAAAAATGCCCATGAGAAAGGCCTAACTCTCAGACAAAGTGCTATTGAGCTTGAATTGGTGAGTAAAGAGCAGTTCGAAGAATGGGTCAGACCAAGTGATATGACCGGTCCAAGCGAATAAGCAATAGTTCCACTAGTGTTTAGAAAATTCTTGGGCCGATGTCAGGTGGGAGCAACAGGGGGTTCCGCACATGGGGGAGCTTCCCCCCCTGTTAACTCCGCAGGGTCCGGGTGTCACCCGGGCCCGAAGGCCCGGGATTCCCCGGGTAGACGACTCCGGAACTTCACGCTCTTCCTTTGTCATTTTCCGACAAATGATAGATCTCCCTTTCATTTGCCGTATCCGCTTCTGGTACTTCGTCTCCGCATTTCCTTTCACGTCTCGATACTGGCTCCTCCACGGGTCTCCCCGCCCTCGTTGCCTGGTGTTTCCTTAGGTTTACCTCCCCTTCCTTGCGTCTGGTTATCTCCGCCTCGTTCCCCACCTACATGACCCAGGTTCATTCTCATCCCCCTACGCATGTGTATCTCTTCAGCTTATAACTCGCTCTCCCCTTCGTTACCTCCAGTTTGTCCGATTTATTCGCCGTGGCCTTTGCGTCCACAGACGCTCTGGCCTATCCCCGATTTCCTTTCGGAAATCGGTTCTACCGCCCCGGATTCGGGGCTCGGTTTTTGTGGCCCGCGAGTCACGCCGAAGCGCCCTCACACCACTCCCCCGGAGCGGCAAAGAACACAGGGTGATGGATGGCTCATAAACATTTCGTCTATATTAGAGCAGTTCACTGGAAATAGGGGTATATTGGTGTGTTTTTCCACTGCAAATTAGGCACCTCGCAGTGCACGTATTTTCTTCCTAAGCTCCGCTTCTCTCTCAGACTCGATTTCTTTTTCGGGGAGCCTTCCGAAACGACGCCGGAGAACTTCCTCTTCGATTACATGTATGCACCCGCTAATATCTCCAAAACAAATCGAATCCTCCGTAGCAAAACAGGTTACTATTCTAGATCCGTGAGAAAGCTCGAGCTGAAGACCACCAACTAAAGAGTCAACTAGGAAAACTCTTCCTTTGCCGTTCCAAGATGAGTACCATATGCCTGTGCTACCTTCCAACGAAGGACCATACGAAACTACGTCAATTGATTCGAGGGACTTTATGTTCCAAGATCCTACTGATTCGCTGGTCGAAATCACTCCAGAATCTAGCCCCACGACCCAACTACTCCTGCAATCCATTGCGCAGATGGCAGAGTCTCCTACGCTGACTGTAGAGCAGACTCCTCCATTTATCTCAGTCACCGATCCGTTGCTATGCCCGAAAACCATCCCCCCATTGTCTAATTTACATCCAGCAGTTACCGGCTTTTTTTCTTCCAGTTCAAGATATTCAATCCCTGTTTCGGATGCGATAGCATATCCGCACTTAGGCCTACTAAGGCCCATGACCGCTTGTCCTTGATAATCAGAAAGAGACCACGCTCTCCCTATCGTTTCCTCCTTCCAGCTAACTTTTCCGTCATAGTCAATTTTCCATATCGATCCCTCTGAATAGTCCTGAATCTCGAAGTTATAGACCGACGAAGTCACCAAAATGCCTTCCGATGAAATTCTAACAAGATCGCTCGAACCCTCCAGCTCAACGCACCAGACCTCTTCTCCGGAGGCCAGCATAATTGCATGAACTCTATCCGACTCTGTGACGAACAGGAAATCTTTGTTGGAGTCAGCATTGGAACAAGGGCCTTCGAATTTAGATCTCCACATCTCTTTACCACTTCTCAACTCCCAACAAGCAACTTCTCCTGATTTGGAACCCGATACCAGTAACTCACCTGAGACTCTGACAAAGGCACACTCGGCCCCAATCACCCTGACTAGGGAGGAGTAGTCAATTAGATTGGATTTTGTCATGTGAACTCCAGATCTTCTAAGCACTAATGCCGTAAAGCCTCTCAACCTTAGAACCGAGGTATCTAATGAAAGCATCAGGAGAAGGGTACTGTCCGGTTGCTTCCTTGATTAGCTCCGCTGGCTCCAGCACACTCCCCCTTGAGTGAACATTATCCCTCATCCATTCTAGTAACGGGGAGAAGTTCCCTTCCCTGATATGAGTATCATGTTCCTGGAGGTCCTTTCTGGCTGACTCGAGTAGTTGAGCAGCATACAGATTCCCTAGAGTATACGTCGGGAAGTAGCCGATTGCACCCATTGACCAGTGAATATCCTGAAGAACCCCCAGTGTACTGTTGGGAGCTCTAATTCCCAAGTATTCATGGTACATTTCATCCCAGGCATCCGGCAGATCATCTACGTCTATCTCGCCAGCAATGAGCTGCTTTTCGATCTCATACCTGATCATGATGTGTAGATTGTATGTAGCCTCATCAGCATCCACCCGAATTAACCCAGGCTTCACCAAATTAACTGCCTGCCACAGTTGCTCTGCACTGACTTCGTTCATATTTTCCGGGAAGAACTTCCTCCACAACGGGATGGACCATTCACAAAATTCCCTGGACCTTCCTATCTGATTCTCCCAGAGGCGACTTTGACTCTCGTGAATTCCAAGACCGTTCGCTTTACCTGCTGGTTGGAAGTCCAACTCTCTAGGTCTACCCTGTTCGTACGTGCCGTGACCTGTTTCATGCATAGAACCAAACAGCGATCCGAACGGCTCTTCAACACTATAGCGGGTTGTCCACCGCACGTCGTCGGGATTGGGACCTCCACAGAAAGGGTGAGTAGACAGATCCCTCCTTCCTGCTCCGAAGTCGAAACCTATTGCCTCAGAAACACTTTGACTCAAATCTTCTTGTGCTGCCTGACTCCATGTGTTTTCTGTGACCCATGAGAGGTCTGGACCTTCGGATCTGTCCACTATTTCCTTGATCAGAGGTGCTAAATTTTCTCTAAGACCCGAGAACAGGGGATCTAGACTCTCCACGGTTAGACCG
>CACGHY010000010.1 GCA_902573085.1 uncultured Candidatus Poseidoniales archaeon | reverse complement strand
ACATCTAGGATTCCTGGTACATTCAGAAGCCATTCTCTTAGTCCCTTGGAGTCAACTCTAAGTCTTGAGAAGAGAGATGAAGGAGATATTCCAACAACTCTGAGCCAGCTAATGTCAGGGTCATGACCAAGACTGGAGAGGACAGAGGATACCCGTGAAACAGTCCCATTGGAAATATCCTGAGAGACCTCCACAGAACCATCTGAAACTGAAATCCTGCATGATTCAACGCCAGGAAGCCTGTTTACTGCTCTTGTTGCTTTCATCGCACAGTCCGGACAATCCATCCCCCTTATGCTCCAATCAAAAGTATGAGTCCCGTCCAAAGTTATCTCGAATCCATCCTCCATAAACTGGCCTTGATCTTCAATCTCGTCATCATACTCTTTTCTTGGCTTGGAGAGTCTCGGAAATCCAATCTTTGGGAGAGATATTCGTTCTCGGTCCAATTTGGAAGTTTCTTCTTCTTCCTCATCGAGAATAAGATAGTCCTCGGGGTCTTCGGACACAATTGATCGACAGTAATGTGTGGCTTGAAGATGATGTTCTCTTGTCGGTGGAATCATCAACAGGAATTAATCCCAGGGTTCATGGTCGCAATCCCAGACCCTGATAATTGGGATATGATAGTATTTGATGTGGATGGAACTTTGCTGGATAGAGAGGGTTTTCATGAAGATCTAGTCAAGCTTGCAAGAAGGGTTGACAGGGAGGTAATGCCAGTTTCACTGGCTTCAGGTAGGACTCTGCCGAATGTTACTCCAATCATGCAAGCTATAGGCGCCTCTGGTTTCATAGTGGCCGAGAACGGAGGTATGGTCTGGGACAGTGGCGAAGGTCATGAAATTCTGGCTCTTTCCGATGGGAGCAGGGCGAAGGAAGCGGTAGAGTGGCTGGCCACGAAAATCGATGGCTTGGACCCAAGAGGAATTGAGTCAAACAGATGGAGAGAGACTGAATGGTGCCTTAGTGAAACCGAATCCTTTGAATTGATTAGGGATCTAATTGCAGATAGCAAATGGTCTGATCTAGAGGTCGTCTCCACTGGCTTTGCTGTACACATTGCAAGTCCTGGACTCAACAAATCAAATGGATTGAAAGTGGCCCTGGAGCAAAGAGGAATGGATCCCTCTAGAGTAATCGCATGTGGGGATGCTCCGAATGACTTACCGATGTTTGATGTAGTCGGACTTTCAGTTGCTGTTAACGATGAGTTCCCAGAGGTATCCATGTCTGCGGATCTTATTACCGAGTCAAGAGGTAAGGATGGCTCTGTGGAGCTTCTAAGGGCTCTACTAAATTTATTCTAGATTGGTGCAGGCGGCAGGATTCGAACCTGCGAAGCGCTATGCAGAGGATCTTGAGCCCTCCCCCTTTGACCACTCGGGTACACCTGCACCTTCGCGAGTGGAGACATGGATTTTATTCTCCCGCATGATGGTCATTGTCAATTTCACAAGGAATTGTTGATGTATCTCCTTCGTGGGATGATGGGTAGTTGGTGTTGATGACAGTCGGTTCTGAACCTCGTAGACTATCGAAGGGAGAACTGGAGTCTATCCATAAATCACTAATAGAGGTCACCAGAAAACAAAGGGGAAGCGATATTCCGGTAGATGTAGCTATTCCAGACGGGATCGGTTTCTGGGATGCAGTTGGTCAGTTATTGCAGAACATGGAAACTGAGCTCTCTGAGACTGTGAGAGAAGAAGGGATGACTGCTAAGGCCCAACTTCTGTCTAGAAGGCTTGGGGTTGCGAGAACATGCGTCAGAGATTTGACTAGAATCAGGCTTGCTTCATTTACGCGTCATGCTATCACCTCAAACCTACTAAATTCCGTGAAAAAGGACTCCAGTGAAAGTATCGGCTTGCCGTTGCTGGATTGGAAAAAGCACGACCCTGCTGAGAGGGTTTTCTATAATGGTCTGAAGGATCTCACTGAGATGTACAAGGCCTCTACTTCTTGGCCAAATATGCTAGGTTACTCTGAGTCCGTAGGTGTGGTCACGGAAGTTGGCGAGACTCTCAGGAACTACTCAGATGATGTGGAACATGAGCCTACCACCGAAAGAGTCACCCCGATGGAGGAGGAATGGGAAGAGCCGGACTTTGACGAAGAGGACAGGATCCGCAAGATGGATGATTACCCTGAACACGCATCATCTCCTTCCGAGTCTGGTTCTATGGAAGAGCAACCCAGCAAAGAATCGGACAATCTTCTGAGAATCAAAGTCCTGAAGGACGTCGAGGATCCTATTCTAATGGCAGACGGTTCAGAGGTCGTTCTTACGCAGGGTGACATCGAGACCTGTCCATCATTGATTGCTGAGATTCTAATTGCAGCGGGCCTAGCTGAAGCAGCCCCGGTATAGCAGGGCAATTACTAATTCTCTTCTGTTCCGGACGATGTTTGAGAGATAATATGTCCAAGGGAGTAACTGAAGAACAGATTGAGGAATTCAGGAAGTCATTCGATTCGGACCCTTCGGCTACTGTTGCTCAGAATGCAGTCAGTAATACCGAACTATCAACTCTGGCTCTTCGTAGGGATCTAGTACAAAACATGGATTTCTCCTTCAGTACGAAACTGGATGAGTGGAGCGCCACAAACCAGAGAAGAAGCGGTCGTTGTTGGCTTTTTGCCACCCTGAATCTATTCAGAGTAGGTGCGATGAAGAAGATGAATGTGAAGAATTTCGAATTCAGTCAGGCTCATATCCACTTCTGGGACAAGCTCGAAAGATCAAATCACTTCCTAGAGGCCATGCTAGCTACTTCCGACAGACCGGTTGATGATCGAACTATTCACTTTCTACTTAGCGATCCAATTGGAGATGGTGGACAGTGGAACATGGCCATGAACCTCATCAGGAAGCACGGTTTGGTTCCAATGTCAGCATATCCAGAGTCACACAGCAGTAGCAGCACTAGGTCGATGAACACAGTACTGAAGGACATCTTGCGGACAACTGCAAGCGAGATAAGAGGGATTCTTGACGGTGGAGGATCCGATAATGAGGCGCGGAAGCATAAAGAGGAGAGGATGAAAGAGATTTGGAGAGTTCTTTGCATCCATCTTGGAACCCCTCCAGAGAAGTTTGACTGGCAGTGGAGAGACAAGGATAACCAATTCCACAGGAAGGGGACAATGTCTCCTCTAGAGTTTGTCGCTGAGTATGTTGAAGTAGATTGGGAGGATTATGTTTGCATCGTGAACGATCCAAGAAACGAGTACTATCGAACTTATACAGTAGATTTTCTACAAAACGTAGCTGGAGGGCCTCCCGTGGTTTATCTCAACGTTCCATCTGATGAGATGAAGGACATCACGCAGAGACTGCTTGAGGACGGTATTCCCGTTTGGATGGGATGTGACGTCGGAAAGAACATGGCTCGCAAGAGGGGGCTATGGGATGCTGATCTGTACGATCTAGAGGGATTGTATGGAGTTGAATTCGGGATGGAGAAGGCTGATCGTTTGAGGTTTGGGCAGACAATGATGACCCATGCAATGTTATTCACTGGGGTTGATGTGGTAGATGGAAAGCCCCGAAGATGGAGAGTTGAGAACTCCTGGGGTTCTGAAGACAGTGGAGAGAAGGGATTCTACACGATGAACGATAACTGGTATGATGAGCATATGTTCGAGATAGCTGCTCCAAAGGACTATCTCACTGATGAGATGAAGAGTGGGTTGGAAGGGGACCCAATGGTCCTCCCAGCCTGGGACCCGATGGGTTCCCTAGCGAGAGAAGAAGGGTTACTTTAGACTCAATCGAGGTTCCTTAGAGAGAGCTCGATAGTTACCGAGTCCGGGATGGGTATTCTCAGGACCTTTCTCAGCGATTTCTCATCCTTCGCAGTGTTTGTAACCAGTTCTAGAAGTCTCTTATGGACTCTCATCTCCCAGTGGTCCCAAGTCTCAGAACCCTCGCCATCTGGGCTTTTTCTGCATGGAACAACCAGCCTTCGTGTTGGGAGAGGTATGGGCCCTCTCAGATTTACTCCTGTCTCGTCGGAAATGGCCTTAATTTGCTGACAGACTAAGTCTACGTCTTGATGGTTGTCGCCGGTAAGCTTGATCGTTGTGACAACCGGCATAACTTCACCAGGGTCGCATCACTTCTTCTCTATCTTCATACAGACGCCTGCGGCCACGGTCTTGCCCATGTCTCTGATTGCGAACCTGGACAACTCGGGGAAAGCATCCATCTGCTCGATGGCCATCGGCTTGGTAGGTGCGAAGCGCACGAGAGCCGCATCTCCAGTCTTTAGGAATGCTGGATTGGCCTCCTTGGTTTTGGAGTTCTCAAGAAGTTCCACGAATCGGACAGCTACCTGGGCGGTGTGAGCGTGGAACACTGGAGTGTATCCAGACCCGATTGCCTTTGGTATGTCCATAAGCTGTATCTGGCCCACAAATGTCTCGTCGTGTCTGACGAACATCGGCTCACTGTCAGAATAACCTGCGACGTCTCCTCTGCGGATATCGTTAGCGGCCAAGCCACGGACGTTGAAACCGACGTTGTCACCTGGCTCTGCTTTAGCGTGGCTAGTGTGATGCATCTCAATATCCTTGACCTCTGCAGACTTCTGACTGGGGTTGAAAACAACGGTCTTTCCTCTCTCGAGGACACCTGTCTCGACCTTTCCTACTGGAACAGTCCCGATTCCACTGATCTTGTATACATCCTGGATGGGTAGCCTGAGGGGCCTGTCAGTTGGCTTTGGCGGCATTTCCACTGCGTCGATAGCCTCGAACAGAGTTGGTCCGCTGTACCATGGAGTATTGTCGCTCTTGTTGAAGACGTTGTCCCCAGCAAGTGCGCTGCATGGCACGAATGGGATATCTGCAGGGTTGAAACCTGCCATCTTTAGAAGATTGGAGACTTCCTCGACTGCGCTCTTGTACTTGTCCTCGGACCAGTCCACACCACTGATGTCCATCTTGTTGATGTTGACAATGAGCTCCTTTACTCCAAGCACCTTTGCCAGGAAGGCGTGCTCCTTGGTCTGAGCGTTTACGCCATCGTTTGCGGCCACATTCAGAACCGCAGCATCTGCTTGGCTAGTTCCAGTGATCATGTTCTTTACGAAGTCTCGGTGACCAGGAGCGTCGATGACCGTGAAGTAGTACTTTGGTGTGAAGAACTCCTTGTGAGCGACGTCGATAGTAATCCCTCTCTCCCTTTCCTCCTTAAGTCCGTCCATAACGTAGGCGAAACCGAAACCGGCCTTCCCTCGCTCTGAAGCTTCCTGCTCGAACTTCTCAATCACGTGTTGCTCTATGTGGCCGCTATCTAGCAACAGTCTTCCGACTGTTGTTGACTTTCCGTGATCGACGTGACCTACGAAAACGATATTCAGATGCGGTTTGCTCTTGTCTTCCCATTGTGAACTCATTGTTTACACCTCTAAGGTAGGCCCGCCGACCGAAGAGGTGTATATGAACCGTTCCCCGGGGTTTTCGGTATGCTAGTCCCAGATTACCACTATCTAGCTTTCAGTGGATTCCAGAAATTAACGATACTGTAATTCAATCACGAACTCATTGACCTCAGTGTTGTGGGTCTCTGCATTCTCCAGGTCCACCGTCCAGTCCCCTGGTAGGAAGCCCCTAACTGTCGAGCCCCCGATTACCATCCATACACAGAACTCGTCGCTTCCGCAGTCTCCTGCATCTCTGTTGTCATTCTCAATTCCTGAGGTATTCGAAACAGCCTCATCAGTGCTGTTGTACATGTAAAGATCCAGGCGATTATCGGTGGTTTGTCCCGGTAGACCTCCTCCTGGCTGGTCATCATCCTCCTTTGGGTAGGAAAGTTTGGCCCTCATGTATCTTATCCTGTCCTTTGACTCCTGATCGTAGGTGACAGGGTATTCCCAAGTCATTATCACAGGATTGGGTGCAGCTCTGTCAATCACGAAATCCTTCCAGACTCCCCTGTAATTGACGTAAACCATCGACTTGGTACTATCCTCGAAACCGTTGTTATCCACAACCGTCAACTTGACTTCCCAAGCTCCTGCGGGTCTAGATTCCCATGTGTATATCTCACCTGATGCATCGACGTCATTATCTGTGATTCCATCGTTATCAGAGTCCGTGTATGTGTCTAGATCCCATTTCCATTCTACTAGATATTCCTCAGAGTAACAACTCGAGTCATCTGGATCGCAACCTGCCCATGAGTCTGAGCCATCCAGTGTGACTGACGTTGAGACCTCCACTTCACGCTCGTTGACATCGTTGTCATCCTCGCACACCCATACAATCACCATATTTCCACTAGCGGAAGGCTCTTCTCCCTCGCAATCGTTATCCTTGCTGGAAGTAATCTCCGCATTCGGCTCTCTAGCGCTTGAGTCGACTACGGAAATCGTCTTGCTGATCGATGCCTCGTGTGTTCCGTCTCCTACTGCTAGTTTTGCTACGAAATTTCCTGGCTGGGCATAACTGTGGCTCGTGGTCAATCCGGTTCCAGTATTCCCGTCTCCAAAGTCCCATTCGAAAGTGAGGGCGTCCCCGTCTGGATCGGAGGAGCCTGCAGCGCTGAATGTTACTGGATCACCCGCTTTCACGGTCCCACTCGGGTCCACTGTCATGGTTGCAGTGGGTGGGCTGTTGCTTCCCAATAGGTCAGTGCATCCGGCTAGCATTGGTGCTAGAAACACAATCACCATCAGGCATGCTAGGTCTCGGGTCCTCGCCATTCTGAAGTGTGGGGTGGAGCGGAGTAAAATCAATCCTACGGCTCCATGATGTCCTAAAAATCGAATAAGTTGCTCTGCCTATTGCCCTTGAGCAAGTTCTTTTCGTCCCATCCGAATGCCTCGGTCACTCGTCCCAGTGACTTAGCGAGTCGCTCAGAGTAGTATTTCCTGTCGTAGTCGGGTGGATCCCCGCCTATCTCATCTACCAACCAGGCCCTCACGCCTAGCTTCTTCTCACCTTCGTCGGGTTCGGTGACGATATAGCCTACCTTCATACCAGGGGTAAACTGCAGACCTTCTGCAATTCTCTGTTTGGCCGCTCTGACGTAGGGAAGTCCGTCCTCATTCTTGTAAACGCTGAAGTCCCATTCCTCTTTCTTGCTGTTCCACTTTCCTTTACAGGCCCTACTGATTACGAGTTCGGATGTTTCTACTTCTCCAGCCTTAACCCTGTCAATTACTGACTTGGTCATGTCTACAGCGCCAATTTCGTTACCATCCAGTATCATCTCGAACATCTGGGTCATAGTGTCGGAGAGGAGTTGGAAAGAGTCGGTTCGCCTTACTTCGTACCCTCTAATCAGCATCTCCTCTCTGGGCCACACGAGTCTACCTACGTAGCGTTTCTTTGCTCCATGGCTGAAGAAAGACGAGAGTGCGGTCTCAAACTCCAGCTCTGCTCCTTCTCTGGTGAAGCGTTCAGCCAGTGACTGGCCGAATTCAAGGGTGGAGCTCCTGGCATTCTCCCAATACTCAAGGTCCACCCCCCCTGATGGTTTGTTCATAGGGGCTCCATCAGTTGGTGCTATCACGAATATCGAGTCGGTGTCGGAATACACAACATCATCACCGTCTTCCTCGACTTTGGAGATTATGTCCTTGATGTTATGACGTGCCCACTCCGTTATGCTCGCACCAAGGCTCGGATGGGTGAATCTGTAGAAGTTCGATGCAAAAACTCCATAGAACGAGTTCATTAGTATTTTCACTGCGTACTGCAACTGATCTTGGAGGAAAGCCTCGGCATCGTCGCCATCATTCTTAGCCTTCTCAAGAGCGGCTTTGTGTCCATCCCTGCTGTCCATTAGACCCTGAAGGAGCTGTGGAACCAGACCTAGCCTCTCTTCCTTAGAGATGTATCTCGTATTGCTGACTGGGGAAACACTATGAGAGTCGTCTTCGCTTCCATCACGAACCAGGGTTGTCGAGCAGATGTTGTTGGAAATCATTATTGAGGGATACATCGACTTGAAATCAAGAACGACAACCCAGGGCTTAACTCCTGGTTCAACCTCGTGAACATAACCTCCGGCTATCTTATCCTGCTTCCTAGGACCTTGGTTGGTGTTCGGGACTGCGACACCGCTCCTATCAGCTAACCGGATAACCAGTGAGTCTATCCAACGGCTAGTTGTACTGGTTGCTGCAATGTCTACAGTTGTCAGAGAAACCGATGCAAGGGCCTCCTTCCTCGCTATTGACTTCATTTTCTCCAGTATGTCCAGAGGCAGTACTGTATCGCGTACACAATACTCCAGCACCTCATCAGGTCTGGAGGCCCATTCCTCGTCCATCTTGCTGGCATCGATATCCATCTTCTGCATCTCTTCATCATCAGGCCAGAGGAGTTGTGATACATACCTCAGAGACTCTCTCTGAGGCCTAAGGGTCTGTCTCGCCTGCCACCAGGCATCCAGAGGTATTCTACCCTTTATTGTCCAGGTCCTGTTCTGCTCCCGATTAGGAAAGATTCTCCCTGGCTTCCTCCAGCCGCGCTTGGTCTCTGCCTCATTCATCGGAACTCTGCCCCAACCCAAAAGAGCTGATCTATCCATCTCAGATTCCGTGTCGACATATTCTGATCTTTCCTCCATTCTCGGGAGATCGAAGTTATCGATGTTGTATCCAGTTATGAAGTCGGGATCCTCTGTTCTCACCACATCTGTGAGTTTCTCCAGTATTTCCTTCTCATCACCTGTTATTGGGTATTCCTTCCTTTCTCCGTATCTGTCTACCACCGCTGCTGCACACAGTATGGTGTTGTCTGCGATGCTGGTCTCGAGGTCGAACGACATGGTGACGAATGGGGCTGGGAACGGCTCAGCCCTACTCAAGCCACTGATATCGCAGGACACTACCATGTCCAGAGGATAGATTCCTGAGCCACCAACTGCTTGTATCCTCTTCTCAGCGGTTTCCCTATTGGTGTTCTCCGGTGTCTTCGCTCCCTCTGGAGCCCTCTCACCTGCCCAGAGAACTTCTCCTTTCGTAGCAATGTGGGGTCCAAGGTCTAAATCAAGAAGAAGCCGCTGGAAAAATAGGATATCAGCGCTCGTAACCCTCCATCCTTGTTCGGATAATGATTTCCTAACTCCTCTGACCTTGGTAGTATCATTTACGTAGACTCGGTAGTGTGGTCTGACGACTCCGTCTTGGGAGAGTTTCATTCCACTTGACTCAGGCTCTCCCTGAACCCCCCTCACGGAGGATACTTTGCTCAGAAATTCGGGTTCATCTGAGCCCCCATCGGACTTTGGATCGGATATCTCGACATACGGTCTGAGGCCGTTGACTAGTAGCATGGACGAATGTCCAGATCTTGACCTACACCATAGTTCGATGACTGTTTTTGGCTCTTCCTGCCATGCCCTGTTGTCTCCCGAAACGATGCAGACCTCCTCCTCCCACTGCATGACTTCACCCGTATTCCTCACTTAGACCGACTGCCCTATCTTACGTTATCGCGAGGGGTCACAACCATGACGGGGGAGTCACCAGCGGAACCGTTGAAAGCCGAGGCGGTCCCCTCCATTATGACAGGGGTGCGCGGGATGACTGAAGACGGTTTGCCTGAGGTAGACTGGGACTCACTCACTTTCAGTTTCATGGAAACTGATCGGATGTACATTGCCACCTGCAAGCAAGGAGATGAGTGGGGGCAAGGGAAGATGCAGGACTTTCAGAATCTAAGCCTGTCTCCAGCTGCTGGGGTGATCAACTACGGCCAAGGACTTTTCGAGGGGATGAAGGCACAGCACGCGGCAGACGGTAGCATTGTTCTATTCCGACCTCTGGAAAACGCGAGGAGGTCACGGGAAGGCGCACGAAGACTCGGGATGACTCCCGTTCCAGAGGAGATGTTCCTTGATGCGATAATGCAGACCGTCAGAGAGAACTCCAGGTGGGTTCCACCGATGGGCAAGGGCGCGCTATACGTCAGACCGCTACTGTTCGGAAGCGGGGCTATACTGGGTGTCGCACCTGCCCCAGAGTACACTTTCCTGGTCTACGTCTCACCAGTCGGACCGTACTTCAAGGGAGGAATAACGCCAACCTCTCTCAGAGTCTCAGACGAGTTCCACAGGGCTGCTCCAGGGGGTTCGGGAGGGGTGAAAGCGATTGGCAACTACGCACCCGGGATGGTTCCCTCTCAGATGGCAAAGAGTGAGGGTTTCTCGGAGATAATCTACCTCGATGCGGTCAACCACAGGTACATCGAGGAGGTTGGGGCTGCCAACTTCTTCTGTGTTAAGGATGGGATAATCTCGACACCCGAGCTCACAGGTACTATTCTACCAGGGGTCACGAGATCCTCAGTGATGGAGCTGGCAGAGTCAAAGGGCTACGAAGTGAGGGAGGAGAAGATTGACGTTGCCTACGCCTTGGAGGCAGAGGAGTGCTTCTGCGTGGGAACCGCCGCTGTCATCTCGTCGATAGGTAGGATAGAGCACGGTGGGAGAGTGGTCGAGTACTGCGGGGGGAAGGTTGGCCCTATCGCATTGGAGCTTTACGAATGCCTCACAGAAATACAACAAAGGCGTGCGCCCGACGAGTTCGGTTGGACTTTGGCAGTGAAATAGACACTAATTCCTCAGGACCATTCCCCTCGAGCGAGGGAGAGATGGCACGAATCCCCACTTCTCGTAAAATCCGTCCACGTCTGCCATGAGGTTGATGTATGAATTGGGCGGGGCCTCTTCCGACAGATAATCCATTATCGCGTCCATGATCATCGTACCTCCTCCCTTCTTCTGAAAACTCTCAACGACCATCATATCACAAATGACGAAAATGGTTCCGCCGTCTCCCACGACCCTTCCCATTCCGACTATTTCTCCTGATTTCTCTAACCTGAGAACGACCGAGAACAGTTCCTGTCCGAGTCCCTTGGCGGCCCCTGACACCGACCTAGGCCTCATCCCTGCTCCTGCCCTGAGGCTTAGGAAGGTCTCAGGGTCAGGGGCTCCCTCTTCAATGTCGAACAATTGTTCACTTCCGGCCGAACTTCTTCTTCCTCTGCGAGCCCTTCTTGTGCTTGAACGACTTCCTCTGGGCTCTTCTCCTTCTATCTCCCTTGGCAGGTCCTCTGGATCTTTCCTTACCCTGCTCCTTGGCCTCCTTGGATCTTCTATTGAGTGCTATTCCAATTGCCTGCATGGCACCTTCCTTGCTGGAAGCGCCAGTTACTTCGAAGACGTGGCTTGGTGGCATCACCAACCTGCCTTCCTTAGCATGGGGCCTAGATGGATGGCTGACCTCAGGCTCCTGCCTCATTTTCCTAACCCCAGCACTGCGAGCAGCCCAAACCACCGATTCCAGAGTTGGTTTCGGGATACTAGCCTGCTTGGGGACCCTCCTCCCATTTGAGCGGCTAAGCCTGGAGTCGAAATAACCGGTCCAAAGTGTCATCTCGTCCCGCTTTGCTGCCATGCTAACAGATTGCCCTATGTGTCGTATGACTTGAGGCCTTCGCGAGATCATTCTTCGACGAGGACGCCACTAACCACGCCGTGCATACCCGGCCTGCTAGTTACTTTGACCAGGCCTTGGTCCGTATCCAGAACGGCTCCCTTGGTCACGATGTTCCTCCTGATGTAGTTTGGATCTGCGTCGTTACCTACCACATTCTTGACAGTGGCCCTCACGGTCTTGCCTCCCTTCATGTTGACGTTGACCTGATTGACCGAGAGGGTTCGAACGGTCTGTGAACCCGATCTCTTTCGATAGTTCTTACGAGCATCGGCCTCGCCGACGTACGCTAGTTGCTCCTCACTGGCGACCTCCGTCCTCCTCTTGCCCCTGTACCTGTTAGGACGCTTCAAGCGTCCGCCTGTAGGCTTCCTACGAGAGATGCCATGCCACTTCGCCATGCGTCTCGCCGACCTACCAGCCTTATTTCAAACGATTGGAGTCGAAAACGACTAATTCCACAGCTCGCCTAGGTCGGTTGCAGCCGACTCTATCTCGTCAATCAGTTCCGAGTAATCCATTGCAACAGGGAATTGAGGAAACTCTTCGATGACGTTTTCTGGAGGTCTAAACAGAATCCCCGCACTTGCCGCCGATAGCATTGAAGTGTCATTGTATGAGTCGCCTGCAGCGATTACCTGATAATTCATCTCAATTAGCGAATCGACTGTCTTTCTCTTGTGATCATCGTACCTGATCTTCCAGTCCTCTATCCTACCAGTGTCATCGATCAGAAGAGTGTGACAGAGAAGTGTCGGGTTGCCCAATTTTTTCATCATCGGCTTTGCGAACTGGGAGAAAGTATCAGACAGGATAAGAGTGGGCCATCGAGACTCTAGAGAGGTAAGGAACTCGGTTGCCCCCTCCATAGGCTCCATCGATCCAATTGTTGATGTTATGTCGTCCATCTTGATATCGTTCTGGTCTAGGATTCCGAGTCTATAACTCATCAGACGGTCATAATCGGGCTCATCCCTGGTCGTTCTGGTCAGTGCGGTAATTCCCGTCCTTTCTGCCACATTTATCCATATCTCAGGAATAAGCACTCCCTCGAGGTCTAAGCAGATAGCCAGCATATTACTTCGCTACGGGCGCTGCGCTTCAAGTGTGCGCTCGGCATGTTCTTGCGCTAACACGCATACGAACAATCATGGTCGACAAGAGGCTCAGGAGGAGGACTCCGGTCAGACTCAAACAGATTCGTGGGGTTGCCGAGGAGATTGGTGATTGGCTAGGAGAAGAAGTAGACCTTACGGGATTCCTAGAACAGGCCCACTATCAGGAGACAGACCTGATACTGGTTGACAGGATACCCCTAGCTATGCGAATTGAGGTATGCGGAAAAATGGGCTGGTACCCCACTCTGAAGGGGATCTCTGCATGGAACGTCGAGAGGTCTTGGGTTGCAGTAGACGAGGGGGCAATTCCATTCCTCAGGAACGGGGCAGACTGCATGGGAGCGGGGGTCCACATAGCCGACCCCTCTCTAAGAGAGGGAGACTTCGTTTGGATAAGGGATCAAGGGACAGGAGAGCCCATTGCAACTGGAACTGCAATTGTAGACGGAGAGGAGATGATGGCGATGACCAAGGGAAAGGCGATTTCGACTATACACTGGGTTGGAGATGACCTCTGGAATCTTGAAGTCTGAGTGGTCAGCATTCATTTGCGATGAGGCACACGGCAATCCATGCGAAGAATGTGGGCGCTTCTATTGGTCTGTCTGGTGTCCTTACCAGTCAGCGCGTCCCAAGGAGGAGAGAACGAATCCATTTCTCTCGACGGCACAGGCATCGAGACGTTGTATTTCGATGAGGTTATGCGAACGAACGACGGTAGGTCTGATTATGCTGATTTTGGTGTAATTTTGATGATGGAAGATGATTCTAATATCTCGAACATCAGGTGGATTACCCAAGTTTGTATCAACTCGGGGATATGCCTCCCTCCTCAAGAGAGCACGATGGATAAGGGAGACGATGGTTCGTTCGCCCACCGTCTTGATACGGAGCCCGGTTACTCATACATCAACTGGAAATTCGTCATCGAGATGGAGAATGGTTCAGAGTCGCATATACCAGATGCTGGCTTCGGTTGGAGAGTCTGGTCAGACTGCTGGTTCGACAATGGGACGTGGGGAGGATCCGAGACATACTGCCAGGAGGAGGATAGCGCGCTCCCGGGGTTCACGGTTTCAATGGTCATGGCATCCATGGCCATGGCAGCCTTGATGGCGAGACGCGATTGAGCAGGCTCATGGGCGACGGCGATGTTGAGCCGGGTTTCATACCCCTGAAACACCCGGATGTAAAAGGCGATGAGATGCTGCGAAGAGCGAAATCGTTCTACGACCAGATGAATTCAAGGAGAACCACACGTCACTTCTCGAACAAGGAAGTCCCTCGAGAGTTGATAGAGATAGCAATCAGGACTGCCAGCACCGCTCCCTCTGGGGCTCATCTCCAGCCCTGGACTTTCGTGGCGATCTCGAACAGTGAAATGAAGGCAAGAATCAGAGAGGCGGCCGAAGAAGAAGAGAGAAGATTCTACCAAGAGAGGGTTCCTGATGAGTGGCAGGAGGTGCTAGCCCCCCTGGGAACAGACCACGTGAAGAGCCACATCACTGATGCGCCTTGGGTTGTTGTTCTTTTCAGGCAATCTAAGAGGGAGAGGGGAGAGGGAATGGCTCCCACATATTACTCCCAAGAGTCCTGCGGAATTGCCGCTGGACTGTTCATCTCAGCTGTTCACAACATGGGACTGGCGACCCTGCCTCACACCCCATCTCCAATGGGTTTCCTTAGGGAAATCCTTGGGCGCCCTGTGCATGAGCACGCTATGCTGTTGCTACCAGTTGGTTACCCTGCAGATGATGCAAGAGTGCCTGATCTGGAAAGGAAGAGGCTCGAAGAGGTGTCCGAATTCTGGGATTGAATGAATCACTCAGATTTCCCGAAGATCAATACCGAGCAACAGAAGGTTAAGTATTCCATGTTTCACGCTCGACTATGAAGAGCAACAGAAGCAACGCCATAGCGATTCTATTAGCCCTAACAATGACTGCCTCCGCCCTAGCCGGTTGCGCGGGAACCGACGATGATGTGGGAGACGGGCCTAAGGAGCTTGATGACTGGGGCGTTTACTCAGTCCAGAGCTCTTCGGAGCTTCCAACCTGCGATAGCGCTACCGATGGGAGGCTGTACTATGTATCTTCAGAGTCAGGTTTCCAAGCGTGCTCTGGTGGTATGTGGGAGGTTATCGATCTAACTGGTCCAGCTGGGGATCAGGGTCCAGCAGGGCCTGCAGGGCCAGCAGGGCCAGCAGGGCCTGCAGGTGCTGACGGGGCTGACGGGGCTAACGGAGAAATCGGTCCGACAGGTCCAGCCGGGGCTGACGGGGCTGACGGGGCTGACGGGGCTGACGGAGAGGATGGGACCTCGTTCACGATTCTAGGAGTGGTGGAAGAAACCTCTGACCTAGGTGAAATTTACATTGGAGAAACAGGAGATGCTTTCCTAGTCAACTCGACTGTCCACATCCATGTCTGGAGTGGATCAGAGTGGATAGATCTGGGAGACATATCGGGGCCGCAGGGCCAACCTGGGGAGCCTGGTCCGGAGGGCGCTGCCGGTGCAGAAGGTCCTTCTGGAGCCGACGGACTCTATGCACTGGTAGACAGCACTCCATTATCGATTGGAAGCTCAGGTTGCCCAATGGGCGGAAACGCGGTAAGAATAGGGATGGACGACAACGGGGATGGGAACTTGGACCCGCTCGAGGTGGACCAGACGCTTTACGTCTGCAACGGGGTAAACGGTGTAGACGGAAATGACGGTGCAGATGGAGCCGATGGGGCCGATGGGGCCGATGGGGCCGATGGGGCCGATGGGGCCGATGGGGCCGATGGAGCAGATGGTTCGTTACCGATAATGATGGAGATGGTTGTAACCGTTTCAAGTATGGACTTCTACATCGATTCAATTCAACAGGCAGATGTGACCCTGTACAGGGGATTCACCTACACCTTTGACCAATCCTCTTCTAGCAATTCCGCACACCCATTCAGACTGTCCACCACAAGTGATGGCACTCATGGAGGAGGAACTCAGTACACTGATGGAGTGACGTACACTGGTACCCAGGGGTCCAACGGCCTGATGACCTTCACAGTCCCGTTGAATGCACCGGACACTTTGTTCTACTACTGCCAGTACCACGGAAATATGGGTGGAGAGATAACAATCCAGTCGCTAGGCAGCGTTTCCTGATTCGCTTTCCTCCTTGGGCGGGTAAGCGAAGATAAGTGCGATTCCTGATCCTACGACTAACGAGCCTCCCAACCAATCTGCGAGGGAGAGTGATTCTCCGAATAGAACAAAGCCATAGAAAGTCGCTACAAGTACTGTAAGGTAGGAGAACGCACTAACCCAGGCAGCATTCGCCTTGTGGTATGCCATGGTGATTCCTAACTGTCCCCCTCCTGCACCGACACCAATACCAATAAGGGCTGCAATCGTGTTTAATTCAAGCTCAATGATATGTGTTGCAGACTGGGCGAGACTCCCCACGACTGAGAAGGCTGCGAACCAGAATATGACGGTAGCCGGAGAGTCTGTCTTTCTGAGTTCCCTGACATACATATACGCCAAAGCTGCGAAAAATCCAGAGCCGAGGGCGAGTAGTGCGTCTGGGTCTACAGTGCCTGCGTCTGGAGATACAATCAGAACGATTCCAGCGAATGCAGTCAATACCAGGCTTGCCACCGATGCGGAAACCCTCTCAGCCAGAATTCTTCCGGAAAGTAGAGCAACGAATAGGGGACCAGTATACTGGAGAGTCACTGCTTGACTGATGGGAATCCTTCCGAGTGCAGTGAAATAAAGAATCATAGCAATCAGACCTACTACGCACCTAAGCAACATGGTCTTGTGATCGTTGACTTTGAGACTAATCCCCTTGGAGGCAGCAAATGCTGCAACAGCGAATGCGATAACTGCTGATCTTACCATGATAATCATCCAAACATCAGTGTGGTCGCTAGTCCATTTGACTAGTGCATTCATGGTTCCGAAGCAGAAGCTTCCGAATATCATCCAGATTACGGCTGCCCTTGGAGAATCTGGCATCTTTTCCTCGGTTAGGAAAGAAGAAAGGTCAGGCCCTTTGGTTTTGGAATATATCTCATCTAGACTTATTCCCAGACCACCTTTCACCATTATTCACAGACTCCATCGGTTTTGGAGCTCTGTTGCAATATCCTGGTAATCCTTACCACCCGGGCTAGAGGGATCGTGGAGATGGATAGGAATTCCATGGCTTGGTGCCTCTGCAAGCCTAACGTTCCTCCTTATCGCTGGCCGTAAGACTAAGTCTGGGAAGTTATCCAATACCTCTCCTGCAACCTGCTTGTTCAGAAGTGTCTGGGAATGCATTGTCAATAGCACACCGTCCACTCCCAATCTCTCGTTGAGGAGACTCCTTACTTCTCTGATGGTTCCGGACAGCAAGGCTAGTCCCTCCAAAGCGAAATATTCTGTCTGTACAGGTACTAGAATGCCATCCGAGGCCACCAATGCGTTAATTGTCACTAGGCCCAGTGAAGGGGGCGTGTCGATTAGTACTAGATCGTAGTGAGCGAGTAGTGGTTGAAGTGCCTCCTTCATTCTCTTCTCTCTTCCAAGCTGTCTCATCATCTCCTGCTCCAGCCCGATAAGACTCCTGTCACCGACGATGATGTGTAGGTTCTCCACCGCGGTTGCGTGCCTTGAGTCTACTGCCGTCTCCGGACTGAGAATCAGGTCTCTCGTGGTGTTCTTGACCTTGCTCTTATCCACACCTAGACCTGTAGCACAATTCCCCTGTGAGTCGGAGTCAATGACCAAGACTTTAAATCCCCTTAGCGCAATTTGGGCTGCGATGTTGATTACTGTGGTAGTTTTACCCACCCCTCCCTTCTGATTTATTACGGTCACTACTCTAGCCCTCCCTTGAGGAGTAGGTAGGGATGGAGGGAGTTCCATCGCGCTTCTTGGCTTCGGAAAACTGATCTCCTCAATCGAATCAAGAGGTTTGGCAAGCGTTTCGTCCTCTTCTTCCAAGAATTCGACATCGATTATTAGAGGAGCCTTCCCTACTTCCGGAAGGATTTGGTCGCTGTCCTTTGGACCCATCTAGGGCAACGGCAGTCAATGATTTGTTGAATATGACGCTTACCAATAGGTCTGTGATGGTGGTTTTTCTCACTCGCTAGGACTGTCGATTAGCCACCATATGACCATCTCTCCTGTCTCAGAATCCATGGCCAAGTCAACTGACCTTTCTCGTCCTTCTTGTTCCCATTCCCTTACTGCGGTCATGGTTACCTTTCCATCTCCCAGGTCGCCGGGAAGGAGGCTTAGAACCTCGTTATCCTCAGTGACAGATAGTCGGTAACCAACCTGTGCTTGGAGGTTCCATGATTCCCCGGACTGTACGTATTGAGAAAGGTCGGGATATCTCTCAGGGTCTAGGATCCTCGTTTCCAGCAAAGAAAGGGTCTGGGTACTGGGTATGGAGTCTCTATTCCATGTGACTTCGCCCCTATCATTCGATCCCGTTGATGACATCTCGCAGCCTTCAGATGATCTCTGAAGCACCAGCCAGCCGGAGTCATCATCCTCGTCAACCCAAGACATGTTCCACTCCGGTTCTGAAGTAGGCCTTGACCAGGAGGCCCTCCAGATGTATCCTCCCGATTCTAGCGCTAGAGCTGCCTGAGAATTCGGATATTTCGATTTGAGGCAAGATACTGCCTCTTCCATATCGAACTGTCTGATTTCTGAATCGTCCCACATGGAGTCTACCCAGTTCCTCTTTGTTGAGGTGCCCGGCCTGTCCTCTCCATCATTGGGACTCCCGAGGTAGTTCCTTTCCCAATCGATTTCTCTGCTTCCAGTGTATGAAGAAATACTCGAATAAGTCATGGTGATACTGAGGGTTCCTTCAGGTAGAAGTTCATCAGAAAGAGTGCTGACTAGGAAGTCGCAATCGTTTGTCTGGAGTGCTTTGTCCAGTCTTATGTCAGCAACCTGCTTAACCGGCCAAGGACTCCCGTCTTGCAAATGCAGTAGAATTGTTGCATGCCCATAGCATCTCCCTATTTCCTCATGGTTGAGATAAACAGGGTACACTAGGCCATGAGTATCATCTCTGAACTCCTTCTTTACCTCCCATTTCCAATCGGAATTCCAGCCTAGGTCCGGGTCCGAGGATCTGGCACCCTCCTTAATCACAGCTTCTCCGAAAAAGTCGTGTAGCTCAATGGGGGTCAGTGGGAAAGAAAGGGTGGGCAAGAGTGCGCCTAATCCACCTAGTCCCGCCGAGTCGTAAGTCACGGTCCTGGCGTTCGTTGTTACGGAGTCCACGTCGCTGAACGATATTGAGGTGTCAGTCCTCTTTACCTCAGTCTTCTCCAGCTCTACCCAGCTGGTTGACTCCATGCTCAGATCATTTCCGGACATTACCCATCGTATGTTCCCGCATTCTGTCTTTGCGTCATCTCTCCATGTCCTTCCCTCGAAATCTACGTCCAAGTCGAGGCGTATTCTCTTCTCGGCTGCTAAGAAACCGGTTCTTCCCAGGCTGTCGGTAGTTTCTACCGCTCCCGAATTGGGCCCTTCGGTCACTGAGACAGAACCAGTTCCATCCATATCCATGGAGACCTCTCCACAGGCTGGTTCTAGAATTCCTCCAGTTGAGTCCCTGAAAACAGAGAGCATCTCCTCTCCGTCTATGTTTATACTGGAATCAATGACCTGAAAGTCCATCTCATCCCCATAACTCAGCTTAGCTACTTCGAAGCCAGAACTTCGTTGTAGGAAAACTGTAGTTGCAGCCCCGACAAGTATTACCACAACTACCACCGCTGCTAGAGCCTTCCATCTGTCTCCCAATGAAGATATGGAAGGCATGGAGATGACCAAAGACGGTTGGTCGTCCTCTGAAACTACGACCACCGCTTCTTCCTCTCTGGCCTCATTGGATTCTGCAGACAATATATCTGCGTCGACCACTTCGGCCTCTACCACACTATGGATCTTAGAAATGACCTGATCCACCCTTTCCCTTGTATCATCGGGCTCATCATCCATCACTAGAGCATCTCCTTCGTCCCAATCATTGTCTTCAGATGCCTCTACAGAACCAACCACTCCTGCATCCTCAAGTATTCTATCTACTAATTCCGATTTCTTCCCTGAGACTAGGAGTCCTCGCTTCTTGCAGATTTCCCTGAGCTTCGCAACTGTGTTCGATGTAAGCGACTCTCTGTCAATTGAATCGTCTTCGGTCATGCTCTGTGACTCAGTCCCACCCTGAGGCTTTCAATCTCTCCGACTTCGTGAGTCCTATAACGCATACTCGTAATAGAATAGCGAGTTCCCGGGGGAAAGAGTTGAAGACGGCCCCTCGGGCGGCGCAGGACATGGAGCCAAGGCTAGTACTACTCTCTAGGGGCCCCGAGCTCTACAGCACCAGAAGGCTGGCTACAGAGGCTGAGAGGCAAGGATGGATGGTAGACATCATCGATCCTCTTGCGCTAACTATCGTCGTGGATGAAGATGGGGGGAGGGTCTTCCACAAGGGTTGGCCTGTAGAGTGCGAGGCTGTTCTGCCTAGAATCGGTTATTCCATCACTCGGAGGGGAGTGGCGATTGTCAGACAGTTCGAGCAAACTGGTGTGATAGTGCTGAACTCTAGTCATGGCATTCTGAGAAGCAGGGACAAGCTTGTGGCTTGCCAGATGATGGCTGAGGCTCGCGTTCCAGTTCCGATTACAGCGCATGTTGGGGCGTGGGAGGATACCGATCGCGCAGTAAGAAGGGTAGGCGGTTCACCGTGCGTTGTTAAGTCGACAGAGGGGACCCATGGCTCCGGAGTATTTCTTGTAAGCTCCTCTCAGCAGGCCAGGCAACTAGTGTTCCAGATGCTCGAGCGAGGTATGAGGCCTTTGGTGCAAGAATACGTCAAGGAATCCCATGGCAGCGATATTCGGGCATTGGTTGTTGGTGGAGAGGTTGTAGCATCGATGCGACGTAAGGCGCATGGGAGCGAGTTCCGCTCTAACTTCCACCTTGGTGGTTCAGTTACAGGAGTAGATTTGACGGATGAGCAGAGGAGAATTGCTGTCCTTTCCGCAGAAACCCTTGGACTCGAGGTGGCGGGAGTCGATATGCTAGAGTCAGACAGAGGGCCACTGGTGCTGGAAGTTAACTCCAGTCCCGGACTAGAGGGGATAGAGGGTGCGACCAAGGTAAACGTGGCAGGAAAGGTAGCAGAGCACCTAAACGACCTCTATTCCAGTTATTCTGAGATTTCCGAGGATAGTAAGTTCTCTGTCGGTTTCGGTGAAAACGAGTTCGAGTACGCTCTGTGAGCCGCTCGGCTATTTTTTGCAACTGCCCCAATACGTCCCAAGGTGTCATAGTTCAGAGAAGCATTCAAGTCACAATACGCCTCCTTGTCAACGTCCTTCGGGACAGGGATGCACACGCCGTTCGCGGCTGGAGGCGAGAAGGGTTGAACGAAGAAGCAAGAAGCAAGGAGGCGCTATTTGACTCGGTAGAGAGATTGGGCCGAAGGTTCCATTCCGAAGATGTCGGCCTTAACGACTCGCTACCCTCAAGATTGCACAGGATAGCAGAACTGCAGTGGCACGAATGCTGGTTACAGCAACTTCGCTCGGAGAAGAAGAGCTCTCACACCATCAGGGCATATGACATAGCTGCTAAGACGTTCTCAACCACATCTCTCCCAGGAGATGGGACTCTAGTGTGGGACGAATCTGCAAGAATGCCGGTAAGGGACTTCCACCTATTTGCTGACCCTAATAACGGCAGAATGGATGCTTGGATGAACGGACTAGGGGAGCTTAAGCCATCTACGATTAATGCCAAGATAGCAGCTCTGACTCACCTACTGAAATGGCTTGGCCACGTCGTCCCGGACTGGATACAAAGGCCATCAAGGAGTAGATCGCTTCCAAAGACACTAGGCCGGAGAGAGTTGGACAGACTCAGAATAGCAGTCAGCGAGTCCGAGGACCCCTTGGCGATGCCAGTATCGACTCTGATGCTAGATACTGGACTGAGAGTGTCAGAGCTTTGCGCACTAGATATCGACGACATAGACAAGGAAGACCTATCCGCATTGGTGATAGGAGGAAAGGGAGAGAAGGATCGAACCGTCTTATTCACGAAAAACTCGGTTGATGTCCTAGAATCATGGGAGCCAATAAGGGGGAGCAGAATTAGGGAAAGCCAAGATTCGGGACTTAGGGCCATGTTCGTATCTAGCAGGGGACGTAGAATTAACCCCCGCTCTATACAGAAGATGATGGACAGGCTGGCGGACGCCGCAGACATTCCGAAGAGCAGGCTAAGCCCTCACACTCTGAGGCATACTTTCGCCACCGGTCTACTTGAGAGGGGGGCGGACCTTGTCACTATTCAGAGGCTTCTCGGGCATTCGAGTATTGCAACAACCAGGGTGTACCTGGAGATCGGAGATCAGACACTGAGAGAGATATACCACAGGGCCCAGAGGAGTCCACAATCAGCGGAGCCGGAGCCGGATGAATATAGAGAGAAAGAGAGTCAAGATAAGGAAAAAAAGCAATCGGAGAGAATTCCGACCAAGCTCTAGTCAGAAAAGTAAACCTTCCAACCATACTCATCCAAATGGAACCAGTTCACTATGAACTCCTCTCCCTTGTATGAGAACCATGCTCTGGTAGGCACGACGCTCGTATAGCGATCGTGCTGTACCCTCTTTATCGTGTCGGATATCTCCGATTCCTGATATGTGAAGCCCTCCCATAGCCTTCCCTTCTTAATTAGGAATTTCTCGTATTTGGGTTGCTCCTTGAAGTGCATTCCTCTCCAGAGAAAATACGGCCAACCATCGCGATCATCTAAATCAGATATTTTGCCGTAAGTACCCCTTTTTGATGGTCTGCTGTCTACCAAGTGGCTAACGACCGGGATCTCTGTTCCATCCCTTCCCATTCTGATGACGATGGAGGCACATGTGTGATATGGGGCCTTTGGGAAGCCGTCCCTAGGGAGCAATAGAGGCCTCACAGCACTGAAATCAATCTCCTGGAATTCTTCTGTGAGCCTCGTAGATCCTCCAACCCCTCCATCTCCTCCATTGTGTAACACATCTATCTCTCCAAACTCACTGATCCAGCTCTGGTCTGCCTTGACCTCGAGCCTAGCGTGGCTTTGTGGCCAGTCCCAGAAGGTCATCGACCTCTCCTTTTGGACAGTAGAACTTACCCCAGAGAGATTCGAGCTCACGTTTCCCTCGAACGACTCTGACAACCCAGAGTAGATTCTAGCAATTATTGGGGTTCCTGCGTTTCTCACCTCTACTTCAGCTTCCAGCTGTAGTGGTGACTTCAGCCTCTCACTATCAAATCCAAAAATTATAGAGAACTTGTTTGGCCTCGAAAAAATCTCTTCGCTGGTAATCCTAAGAGCATCATACCTTTGGCCCCTCCTTTTAGACACTATCTCCACATTCACCAGAGGTTCCTCGTCCCCTTCAAGCCCCAATATTTGGGCATTGCAGGTCAAATCTGGAAACCTACCAGATAGGAAGATTGGTTCGAAGAAGAAGTCGGCAACGTAGGGATCTATTTCGATTGAGTTCTCCCCGACATCCACTACACATCTTATTCTCCCTAGATTCTGCCCGGAATAGTCAGGCACAGAAGAATTGGTCATCGTATCGGGGTTGGGATGTGAGTCTTGAATCTCACCTTCTTGCAGGATTCTTCTTGTTGCTGCGCTTTGAGACTTCTCCCGGTCCCTTCCATTGCCTACTGGCCCCTTCTTGATACCCCGGATGCCCCTCTATCGGGCAATGCTTTCCCGCCCTGCACCTGCTACAGTTGTCTGGAGGAGGCCTCTCGATCACTTTCTGTAGCTTTCCATACTTCCTACGTGGCATAGTTAGTTACTGGAATGGGAGGGACTTAGGGATTGCCGTACACGCAACGTTGAATCGCCCCTGCTTTTTCTGGTTGACATGCGAGAGGAAGGGTTCGGCGAGGGTGGACCAGTCGGAGTCCATCCCCAACGCTCAGTACTATTCGCACAAGTGAGTGATTCCGATCCAAGAATGGCTTTTGACGAAAGAGGTACAATGCATCAGTTCGGGACCAAGGGGTCATTCGGTAAGGTGTATCTGGGAGATGTAGCCAGGGCAGCTCTGAGATCCCTAGGGACCCACAACCCCCCGAAGTTCAGAGAGATGCCGAGGGTCGACGAACAAAGGTGGGTGTTAGAATGCGAGACTGAAGAGGTCAGGATGTTTGTCTCAAGCCGGCACTACTGGGGGTTTGGACTGTTTGCTAAATGCTTCGTGAATGAGATAGTCATAGAAGGTCCCCTCCAAACCCGAGCCAGGTGCGCGATGGACATCGTTGCGTCTCTGGGACGTAATCCCTGGGAGCCGGTCCGGGTCAGAGCATTCGAGAGAGCCACGTCCGGAACGATGTCGGAGCACACCTCCAGCTGGGAGGGGCTAATGTCCGCAGCAAGGGAAAGCATGAGTGATGATATCTCCAGACTACAGGACTCGATTCACAGAATGAGAGGAATTGACGAGTCAGGAGATGAGATACTAGACTCTGCGGATGAGGATTTGGAAAGAGCCAGGGAGGCGCTTTCAGACAAAAACGCCCCCGCAGTAGATAGGGCTCTTAGCAGGGCTTCTAGCGCAATAGTGAGAGCGGATCCGAATTCGGAACTGGGAATGATGGAGCGGGAACTCCTGTAAAACTAGAAACCCAGAGTGTCCCACATCCACTTCCAGACGTTGTTGTCCGGAGTAGGCTCGTTGGCAAGGTAGACTATGATACTGAAAACTACGCACACAAAGTAGACTGAGCCCTTTGAAATCTGTATTGCGTCCTCTGACTCCTCGTCGAAGTAGCGAATAAGTCCTGCAGCCTGCTGAATGCCGCTGCCCTTCTTCTCCTTAGCCATAGCGCACCGCACCCACAGTCCCTATTTCAAAGCCACTAGAGTCTAATTCTATGGTTCTAGAGTCTCAATAAGGACGCATCCGCCGTCAAGCTCCACAATCATCGATGCTGCGCCCATTGCAGTTTCTAGCCCCTCAGTCATCAGAATCTCCCTCCTGAGACCGGCATCGGACTGGAATACCAATCTGTGACTCAGCTTACTGAGGACGTCTCTATCAACTACCTGCCAAGTCCATTCTTTCTGATCAACTGTCATTAAGGCCTCTATAGGCTTTAATGGTCCAGTTGCCACTCCGAAATCCCTCGCTCTCTTGACTAAGGCTCCTAACTTCATCTTAGTTCCAATCTCATCTGTCTTTGTTGGTTCTGAGGACTCATTCGAGATCCTCCTTCTGTATCCGAAACGTGTCATGTGCATCCCTTACGGCAAATGCCGCAATGCCCGAGCAATCCAAAAGAGGTTTAACCGTTGTCGGTATTGTCAATGACAAATGCCCCATTAATCCAGTCGTTTGGAAATGCCAGAGTCTAACGTGCAATTGATGGATGATGAGAATTGCGCATTGTCATGGATAGCAGGGAGTCGGACTGGAGGGAGGAGGCAGAGAACAGCATTCTTCTCAAGGCAGTATCCCACTGGAGGGAGGGGTCGGAGAAGTGGTTCCAGGGTTCCTACGATAGGTTGCCGGAGACTCTTAGAGTAAATCCCATGAGTGAAGAGAAGGACTGGGTGGAGTCTTGGCTTTCAGGTGTCGGTGCTAATAGAATCCCATGGTTCTCAGGACCCGGAAGTGCGTGGGAGATGCCCTTCGAAAGGGGTTCTGCCAAAGAGGAGGTAAAGATCCTGATGGCTGCCCTTCATGAGACTGGGCGAATCACTCGCCAAGAGGCGGTCTCGATGCTTCCTGTCCTGGCGCTCGACCCTACTCCCGGTCAAATCGTCCTCGACCTGTGCGCATCCCCGGGTTCTAAGACAACTCAGATATGCGAGCATCTTGGTGACTCAGGGGCCGTGATCGCTAACGAAGTGATCAGTAGCAGGGTAAACACACTGGTTACTAACGTCCACAGGCATGCGTCCAAGACAGTGCTTGTCGTCCATCATGACGGGAGACACATCCCCAAGGTCCCAGGTTCTGGGTTCGATCGAGTTCTAGTCGATGTGCCATGCACTGGCTCAGGAACCACGAGGAAGAACCCAGATGTTTGGAGGAAATGGAGACCGTCATCCGGTCGGTCACTCCACTCTTTGCAGTACGACCTACTCAGTAGAGCTATTGCAGTGACCAGGCCTGGTGGGAGAGTCGTCTACTCGACCTGCTCGCTGGATCCAATCGAGAACGAAGCGGTCGTTTCTAGAGTCGTAGCGAGTGGCAAGGTGAGAGTGATCCCCTGTGGGAACTTGCTCTCAGGAGTGCCATCCAGACCAGGGATGACAAATTGGCCATTGTTGAACGATAGAGGAGAGTTGGATTTAGAGTCTAAACCCGAAGATTACTTACTTCCGACTAAAGACAAGGCAGTATCATCACAGTTGAATGACTGCCTAAGAGTCTGGAACGACGAGATTGGAGGTGGAGGTTTCTTCTTGGCCGTTCTAGAAAGAGTCCAGGAAGAAGAACTGGGTAGGGAAATCATTCCTTTTCCATCTCAGAAGACATTCGATGACTCAGAGTCTTTTCCTCAGCCTATCGACGAGAAGCGGGAAACAGAGCTCAGAGAAATCTGGGGTTCCGTCCCCTCGAATATGTGGTCGAGGGGGAAGAGCCTGCTCTGGTCTTCGGACGAAATAAGAAAAATCTGGGACGATGACAGAACTAGAAAGAACGGCAGGGAGTTAATTCCGGGTGGAAGATGGAGACCACTCAAGGTGATTCACCTAGGGTTGATTGCAGCTAGGCTTAGGAAAGGTAGCTTGGACCGAACAGTATCAAGAGCAGCAAGAAGACTGAGAGGGGAGATCTCAGGTCCATTCGTTAATGTGGACGAAATTGTGATTGATGACATACTGCAGGGAAAGGAGCCCCATAGGACGGACATAGAATCGCTGGTGGAAACCGATCGGGGGAGTCGCATACTAGTAGGGCCTAGCGGTTACTGCCTGGCAGTGTGGGTAGGCAGCAGAGTCACTCCCATGGTGAGCCAGTCCGAGATATTTGTCATGAGAAGTATGAGAGATTTGCCATTTGTGCCCAGAGAAGAAGAATAATTCGAAATTTCTGGTCAAATGTCCATTGACCAGCGAATCAAGATAGAATATGTTCATGAGCCGTGTAATCCGAACTTAAGGCCCCGGTGAAGGCATGGACGACGTGGACAAGAGGATACTCAGGGTCCTGGAGGCAGACGCTAGGACCTCCCTCAGGAAGATCGCAGAGGAGGTAGGGGTTGCCCTGGGCACGGTCAGCAACAGAGTGAGAAGGCTGGAGGGCTTAGGGGTCATCAGAGGATACACTGTTCTGTTAGACCCGGACAAGGCTGGTTGGGGGCTCAGCGTTTTGATAGGTTTGAGGATCGAGAAGGGCAGACTGATCGAGATCCAGGAGAAAATAGCGAAGGACAACAGGGTGTATGGAGTCTATGACGTGACCGGAGACTACGACTCTATGGTTCTGGCCAGAGGAAAAGACAGGGATGACTTGGACGACCTAATCAAGAACGTGCTTAGTATGTCGGGAATCGAGCGCTCTGTCACCCATCTTGTACTGAACTCCGTCAAGGAGATGCCCCCCTCCGTCCCGGAGTGATGGTCAATCGATCTCCAACAATATGCGTTCAATAAGAGGACAAAGAGATGGAGCATGAGCCAGGAGTGACTCTACTGTCCTCCCCTCTGGTTTCATGGCTCTCATCAGTACGTTTCTAAGGTCCTCGTCTACTGGGCAATCCATGGCCATGAGCCTCTCCCTGATCGATGCTTGAATCCTACCTCCGGTCCGGTCCCAGTCCATCAGCAGAATCACCGAGGGGGATTTGTCGGGAGTTGGTCGCGAGCAGTATTCGGAATGCAGGTAGGCGATGAGCCTCGGCCTGTCCCACCCCCTGTTCACCTTCTCTACAGGACCGGTGAATCCGAGAGCCCTGAGAGTGCGTTCGTCCCTTGTTCCCTCGACAAGCACTGGAATTCCGCCTCCATGTTGACTATGCCCTCTGTTCCTGATAATGCATCTTGCTAGTGCCTTTGCGGCCTTCTCGAATCGAGCTAGTCTATCTGAATTTCCCGTGATGTTGTCTCTCTTTTCGCCCCAATCTGGTAATGAGGGGGTTCCAGTCATCTCGAAACACCTGCAATGGTTGGAGGGTAGTTTCGTGCCATCTCTTCTAGTATTTTTAACTAAATGTCGAGGCCCGTGGCAGAAGACCTACCCGCGACCCTTATGAGAGGCGTTTCGCCCGAACATACAGAGACAACCATGTCAGTGATGACTCCAATCTTCGCAGGCCTGTGGGAGCACTATATTTTCTGGTCCCTAATTGTAGGAGGTTTTGCCTTCGGATGGCTTTTCCATCACTCCTTCTGGTTCACTTCCAAGGATGGAGAAAAACTGCCAAACGTTGATGAGATCAAAATCGGAGTTTTCCCCAAGCACAACGATGACATGCGTCTGGAAGTGGCTTGGACCGTACTGCCATTTCTTCTGATAGTATGGCTGACCTACTACTCGTGGGGCCCATTGGATGCAATGTGGACATCCGCAGATGGAGGCATCCACGGATATGAGTGCGAGGAGGGCCAATCCTCTAACAACTCCATAGACAGTTCCGGAATAATCTCCTCAGATTGCTATCATGTGATTGAGATTACTGGTCAGCAGTGGTTCTGGAGCTTCGACTGCTTAGAATTGGGCACTAGCATCTGCGATACTGGAACCGAGACCATGGAGGTCTACGGAAGCGTTCCCGTGCTGAGTCTGAAGAAGGGCGAGACGTACCTAGCGACCATGACTTCTATTGATGTGACGCATGCGCCTTGGTTCCAACATCTCGGGACGAAGGAGGATACTTTGCCTGGTCAGCAAACCACTCTCTGGCTCCCCATATCAGAGTCGATGTCCGAGGAATCGATGGTCCTCTGTGCGGAATACTGCGGGGATGCTCACTCGGTCATGGCAGCCAAACTGATCGCACACAACTAAGGTGGATAACACAATGAGAAGCAGAACGAAAGGTGCAATCGCCGTTTTGTTGGTCATTTCGGCGATGCTGGCGCTTCCGTCCGCCCAATCCCTCCCTGCGGGAATATCTGGGGTTCAGCAATCTGGGTGTAACTGCCACGGTGCCGTACCATCAGATTCAGTCGTAGCCTCCATAGACGGACTCCCTGAGAGCTACAACTACTCCGAGACCTACAACATCACCGTGTCCTTCCAAGGTGGCCCGAGTCAAGAGGGGAACGTGAACCAAGGTGGGTTCCACTTGTGGGCTAGTCAAGGCTCGCTGGGAGTTAACGACGCAACTGCCCAGTTGTACAACGAGAACGAGGTCGGGCACACGGAAGCAGGAAACGATCAGGTAGCCTGGACTCTGACTTGGACCGCTCCAGCTACGGACACGAACGTGGATTTCATCCTGCATGTGAACTCGGTCAATGGAAATGCAGACGGAGCGGGTGGCGGTACTTCAGGCGACATGTGGAACAAACTCACAATCACTCTTGGTGGGCCGGTAGAGGTCTTAGAGGCAGCAGACCCATTCGTAGTACTGGGCGTCCTCATCATCGTCTCAGCGACCTTGTTAGCGTTCACGCTGGTGTTCGTTTTCTACAGGAAGGATCCAGAGGCATTCGATTGGGATAATTTCGCTCCGTGGTTAGCAGACTGGCTAACTAGCACTGATCACAAAAAGATAGGTACACTGTACTTCATTGCTGGTCTCTTCTTCCTAGGAGTAGGCGGTATCATGGCGATGATCATCAGAATCCAGCTATCCGTACCCGGGAACGACTTCCTGACTCAGGAGCAATACAACCAGTTCTTCACACTACACGGAACCACGATGATTTTCCTAGCGGCAATGCCGATGATTAACGGATTCGCAAACTGGATGATACCCCTCCAACTGGGTGCCGCAGACCTGGCCCTCCCTAGGATAAACGCGATGTCCTTCTGGCTGCAGCCCTTCGCGGCCCTGCTGATTTTCACAGGGGTTTTCTCAGGCCATGGCGCTGACACCGGATGGACTGGCTACGCACCTTACGTAGTGAGCGAAGGGGCTCATTATGGGACAACGATGTGGGCTGCCGGACAGATAATGTTGGTCGCTTCCTCGACGCTTACAGGAATCAACTTCCTCACCACCATGGCGGTCATGAGGGCTCCTGGGATGGGATGGATGCAGATGCCCCTCTTCAGCTGGTCAGTGCTCATAGCTAACGTGATGTTGTTCCTATCAATCCCTGCATTCGGAGTGGGGCTGATACAAGTCTACCTGGACAGAGTTATCGGGACTGCATTCTACGACATAGCGGCTGGGGGAGATCCGTTGCTTTGGAGTCACCTTTTCTGGTACTTCGGCCATCCCGAGGTCTACGTCGTGATCGTTCCTTCGTTCGGAATCATCTCCGAGGTCATCGCAACCAGCTCCAGGAGATCGGTCTTCGGCTACCGTTCAATGGTCTACGCGCTAGCTGGTATCGGAGTCGTGGCATTCATCGTTTACGGTCACCACATGTTCACAAGCGGCATGAGCCCTACACTGAGGTTCGTAACAATGCTCACCACCATGCTGGTTGCCGTACCCACGGGAATCAAGATCTTCAACTGGCTGATGACGATGCACGGAGGCTCCCTCGTCTACAGGACTCACACACTCTGGGCTCTTGGTTTCCTAATTACGTTCACACTGGGAGGAATCTCAGGGATGTTCTTCCCGTCGATAGCGATGGACACCCATCTGCACGAGTCGTACTTCGTAGTCGCCCACTTCCACTACGTACTGGTTGGCGGGACCGTGTTCGGGTTCTTCGCAGGAATATACTACTGGTGGCCGAAGGCTACAGGTAAGATGCTCAGCGAGAAGCTCGGAGTCCTGCACTTCCTAACTGCATTCGTCTCCTACAACGCCCTCTTCTGGCCAATGCACAGGCTGGGAGTATGGGGGATGACCCGCAGACACCACACCTACTTCGTAACCACCGAGGAGGCTCTTGGATCCCTCCCGATGGAGGCTGCTGGGTGGAACATGTTCATCACCGTCTCCGGTTTCATCTTCTTCTTCTCCAACTTCATCATGGTGTTCAACATGATAGTATCATCCGTCAGGGGTGAGGATGCCCCAGATGACCCATGGGGGGGATGGTCCTTCGAGTGGATGACCAGCTCACCACCTCCGAATCACACTCTCTACAAACTCAATGACGGATCATGGGGTCTCCCAACCCTGGAGGACGCTAACGAGCACATCGCGAACGAGCCAGGGTGGCTCTCCAGCTGGTTCCAGAGACTGATGGTCACGGACCAAGAAACAGGGGAAACAGGGGAGGCGTCGCATTGAGCGATGGAGAACACCACCCCAGCGCATGGGGCCCCCACGACTGGAGCCACGGGGCACCTCACAACTCTTGGTCCCCATTCATACTCAGCATGGGTGTGGCAATCTTCCTGTTCTCTCTCGGCGCTGCATACGAGTGGGGCGAGTTCCAAGGCTGGGGCAGCCTCCCACTGATCTTCGTTGGACTGGGGGTGATCTCGTTCAGCCTGCTAGTATGGTGGAGGCAGGACATGAGCTTTGGAATGCATGGTGAGGTCTTCGAGCCCAAGTCAACAGGGACGCCGTTCCAGAACATAGACATCAGGAAGGTCGCGATGTGGATGTTCCTGATGTCGGAGATGATGGTATTCACCTCCCTATTCAGCACGTACATGAGGTACAGGCTCGGGATTCCGAATTGCAAGACCGTCTTCCACTCTGGCGAGTGGGTCGAGGGGACGGCCGTGACTTGCTTCGAGCCCGCAGGCCATCTGATAGCATCGAGCTGGTTCCACATCGCCCCCGGAGCGATAAACACGTTCGCGCTCATCATCTCCTCGTTCACGATAGTGCAGGCTCTCCGCTACGCCAAGAAGAAGGACATCGACGAGGACGTCAGGAGGAGGAAGGTGACTCGTTACCTTGGGACCACGTGGTTCCTTGCGATACTCTTCCTCACTCTGAAGATGATAGAGTGGTTCCTCGGATTCCCACTGCCAGAGTTCCTTCACGAGTTCAACCACGGTGATTCGGAGATCAAGTCTCTCTACGCCGAGGGCTATCTAATCAACGCGGACAGCTACGAGCACAAGGCCTTCGACACCGATTACATAGAGAAGCACCCCGAAGACTACTCCATCCCTGAGGAGAGCGCCCTCTACGCCATGATGGAGGCCGGGACCCATCCCGGAGGCAAGATGATGGCCAACATCCAGGTGAGCGCGACAACGTTCTACGTGACGACCGGTACACACGGTGCTCACGTGCTGGGTGGAATCATTGGCCTCACATACATGACTCTGAAGGCAGCGAAGGGGGGTTACACCCCTGACAACGCTGTCTCGATAGAGTACTTCGGACTCTACTGGCACTTCGTGGACCTGGTCTGGGTCCTCGTATTCCCGTTCTTCTATCTATACTGAGGTGAAAAAAACATGGCGCACTACAAGATTCTGGGGCAGGACCCCTACTGGATGAACTTCTACGGACTGATGATACTGACCCTCATCGAGGTGCTCGCGGTCGGTGCCGACCTGGACTCGTTTGCGGAGTCGGTGGGGACCGAGGAGAAGGTCATCACACTGTGGATACTCACCATCATCGCCATCCCGAAGTTCATCATGATCGCTGCGATCTTCATGCACCTTTACGGGGACGAGGACTCCGGGATACTGACCATGACGGCTCTCTTCCCCGCCTTCTTCATCATCATCATGGTCCTATTCGTGGGTTTGACGCATCCAGATGCGGCCTCGAGCCTGCCTGCATGGTGCAGGCCGGGGACCTATGGTCTGTGATGCTCAAGGTTCTTCCGTGTGATGCAACACGAAGGCTCGCTGCAGACGTCGCATAGCCTGGTATTGCGCCGGATTTGAAATCCGGTGTCCTAGTGACTCGGGAGTTCAAATCTCTCCGTCTGCGCCACTAAACGTTCGGTGGGCTTCGGCTGCCCCTGACGTTCAACTGGCCCTCGTGGAACTCGAAGCTCACAGGAGTCGTCATTGATATCTCCCCATCCAGACTGATGAATAGGGGGGGTTCGTGTCCCTTTTCGTCCGTCGGGTTCCCCTCCGAGTCCAGGGCCTTGATCTCGAACCTCCTACAGGGCTCCATGCTTATCTTGCCCCACTTGCCGACGTGCCTCCCCTTCTCCAATGGCCCCATGACCCTGAGCATCTGCAGCTTGGACAGGCCAAAGCCGAGAACTATGGAGGCACTGCCTCCAAAGGGTTGCATACCCGGTGCGACTCGATAACCGCCTCCGAATGTCTCAGCCTGCATCATGGCGAAAAGCCCAGTGAGGTCGACCTTCCTACCAGGTTGGTCGTCGACCTTGATCCAAGCCATCTGGCTCTTCCACGACAGAATGGCCTTGATCGCGAGGAATGTGTACTTCTTCTGACCGCTAATGCGAGAGAAGTGGCCCTCGTCCTTCATTCGGTTAATCGAGGATGTCACGCCTCCGTCGCATTCCAGGAATGCCCACCTCACCAGATTGCCCTCCTTCGATGGTTCACCCGTCACCGGATAGTGCTCGGGAGAGGGTATCCCCGGATAATCGGGGGCCTTGAGACCCTCCACTCTGATTCCTCCGACTGTGTAATCGGAACCATTACTCAGAATGTCTATCGCACCATTAAGATCTTTCAGGGGGATCCCTAGCGCTCTGGCGAAGTCGTCGCCATTGCCCATCGGGATGATGCCCATCCTCTTCGACGAATCTCTGATGCCATTCGCAACCTCGTGCACAGTGCCATCTCCGCCAATGGCCACAATGAGGTCGTAATCGCTTTCCCTGAGGCCGCTTGCTATCTCTATGGCATGTCCGGTTCCTTCGGTCATGAAGACATCGTAATCCAAACCAGAGGCTTCCAGAGCCTTCTCTATTTTGTCGAAGTTCTTCCCGAGTTTTCCGTCCCTTGCGTTTGGGTTGGCGATGCAAGCTACTCGTGGCACGATGGTCCCAGCGCCAGCATCGGACTTCAATACTGCCGAGGCGAGAAATCATGAGTGTAGGCTAGGACGGGGTGACCAGATGACTGAGGCGGAGCAGTACATGAGAAGGGCCATCGAGCTCGCAGAGAAAGGCCGTCACAGGGTCATGCCCAACCCACTGGTGGGGTGCGTCCTGGTCAGGGACGGAGAGATCGTAGCGGAGGGATGGCACGATCACCTGGGTGGTTTGCACGCAGAACAAATGGCAATCGCAGACGCTGAATCTAAGGGTGTTGCTACCAGAAGAACCACCGCATACGTTACCCTAGAGCCCTGCAATCATTTCGGCAGGACACCTCCTTGCACTGAGGCCCTCCTATGGGCTGGCGTCTCCAAGGTCGTTATAGGAGCTATGGATCCCAATCCAACGGTTAGGGGAGATGGAGCTAGAACGCTCGAGGAAAGCGGCCTAGAAGTCGTTACGGGAGTGCTAGAGAATGAGTGCGAGATTCAAATGAAGGAGTTCATTCATTGGTGCAAGGAAAGGAGGCCCCTAGTTACACTGAAGGCATCGACTGATTCGAAGGGACGGATAGACGGGGACTCATCCAAACCTGCAGTCAGGTTCAGCTCAGACTCATCTCTGCAAATGGCTCACGAGATTAGGGCTGATTCCATGGCCATCCTGGTTGGAGTTGACACAGTCATCAGGGACGATCCCGCGCTCACCGTAAGGGGACCAGAGATATCCCCTCGAAAACAGCCAATGAGGGTCGTCGTCGACCCCAATGACAGAATCCCCAAGGATTGCAAGGTCATGGTCGATGGAGAGGCACCGACGCTGCTAATCCAGTCCTCTGAGCATGACTCCTCCCGAGACAAACAACATGTGGAGAGGGTCGTTATACCCGAGGAGGAAATACCCGTCGCACGGATACTAGATATGCTAGGGGACATCAATGTGCAGTCACTGCTCGTAGAGGGGGGATTGGACACTTGGTCAAGATTCCTTTCTGAGAAAATGGTAGACAGAGCAAGGATCTGCATCTCAGATACAGGACTGGAAGGGGATGGGCCTATTTTCGACAAAAAAATTCTGAGTGAATCCGGTCTGACTCTAATCTCCGAAGAGAATGTCTCTGGGGATACAATAGAGTGGTGGGCTAGAGAGCGCAATTAACCATGCAATTAGAGAATTATCGCAGTGCTCACGATTATATATGAACGGTATGGCGGGCGAAATAATGTATAACGTAAGTAAGACAAGAAGCCTAAGCATCTGCATTTTGATGCTGATCTCCGCCCTGGGGCCGATGGCGTCCCTGGTATCAGCGGAACACGATTCTGCGGAAGAGCCATTAATCCTCGAGTGGGAGATGGATGGAAACTGGGAAGTGGTTCCTGATTTCGTCGACCCGATCGTTGATGGTTTCATGGATGCTGGGACGTACGAATTCCGATTCACATCGATGAACCTGACAACAGGCGATGACTACAACCTCGACTGGTATGTGGAGGTCTGCGAATATTACGGAGACTGCGAGATGCACCAGGAGTCTAGAGAATGGAACGCCACCTCGGACAGCAGCAGCGAGCAATGGAACCTAACCCTAGACGTCATGGACTGCGATGTAATGATCATGGCTATGCTCTCGAACGAGACATCCGGAGACGATTGGGAAGGCGAATGGCAATTCGTCGGACCGTGCGGTAACACTGGCCAGATAACGCTGGACATAGACCTAGACGGCGATGGCACCATGGAGTCCATTCCCGGTTTCAACGCTGACAACAACTCATGGCCAACGGAGATCGATGAGGGCGAATACGATGCTGAATTCCAGATAAGCAATCTCAGCTCTGGAGTCAACTATGAGTTGGTGTGGATGGTTTTCAGCGAGGGCACGGGCACTTCTGAGATGGAATTCCAAGATAACAACGCCTCATGGACCGGAGTAGACCCTGGCAACTCGCTAGAGTTCGACATCGAAATTCTATCTTTCACCTGCATGATGGCGGTTGATGGCGTACTCATGGAGGAGAACAGCACCTCTGGAGACATGGAGCCAATCTCCAGTTTCGTGACCATTTTCCAAGGCCCGTGCGAGAATCCGATAACAATCTCAATCTGGGGCGACTTCGATGGAGATGGGGGCTCGGAGTGGTTCGACCTGCCCTACATGACCTATGAAGAGCCGTCTGGCCCCTACTCGGACTGCATCTGGTCGGAAAGCGACGAAAGATGGTGGTGTGGAGAGGACTACGACGAAGATGGCGAGCTGGACGAGATTGACGACTGGTGGTTCTACTGCGAGTACCATAACGACGAGTGGTTTTGCACCGATGACTTCGGCCAGAGCCCTGACCACGAGTTCTCCGCTAACCAAACAGCCCTTTTCGTCGGCTTTTCACTAGATGCTGGCGTGTACGACGTCAGATTCAACATCACAGGACTGAACTCGAGCACGGATTACGGAGCGGAGTACATCCTCGGTCAGATGGAAGATTTCGTGGAGTTCTCCACGTCCTCAACAAATGACACATACACGGTGTACGGCGAGCTTGCGGTCCTTCCATACGACTGCGAGATAATCGCGGGCATGTCGGTCCACGAGGACCCGATGGGATCCGGAGATTTCGTCTTCGCTTCTCAGAGCATGTTAAGCGGGCCCTGCGAGGAGTTCGAGTCCCCATTCGTCCTCACATACGACGGTATCGAGTGGGAGGAGGAGTTCGAGTACATGATTTTCAACTCTTCCGACTGCTATGACTATGGAGAGGGAGACTTCGAGTGCGAGATAGGCATCGACTGGGACGGTGACGGAGAGGTCGACTACTACGAATACCACTACGTGAGCTCCGACTATTGCGAATTCCATGATCACGACAACGACAACAGCTCGGATGACGAATGGTGGTGCATAGTGGGTCAAAGCTTCCCGTTCATCAGCGAGGGCAACCACTCGATGGAGCTCCACATAGAGGGCCTTGAAGTAAATGAGACCTATGAGCTGTCACTGGATATCGAGATGTACACGCAGATGGGAATGGATCACCACGTGGTATTCGACTCACACGTTTTCGATGCAACATCCGAGAACATGTCATTCTCCTTTAACATGGAAACAGACAACTTCACCTGTAACGTGGAGGTTCTCCCTTCACTCAATGGAGCGAACATTCAGGTCGATGACCACTTCAAGTTTGACGGACCATGCGAGGAGCCTCCCTCCCCGTTCAACCTTACCTACGACGGGATTGAGTACGAGCTGGAGTACCGCTACAACACCTATGACGACTGCACTGACGTCGGCGGCGGCTGGGAGTGCGAATGGGGTATCGACTACGATGGCGACGGCGAGGCCGACGATTACCACTATGACTTCTTCCCGTACGAGGATTGCGAGTTCTCCGAGGACGACATGGTCTGGCACTGCGTTATTGACTCGATGCCTCCGTCAATTGAGGAGGGCAACCACACCATGGTGATCACAGTCGAGGACCTAGTGGCCGGCACCAACTACAGCCTGGAAATGTCCACCAACGTCTGCGAGAACATGGCAGGATGCGAGTACGACTACATGACCTTGGATTTCACAGCGAGCGCGAGCGAGATGTCGGAGACCTTCTACCTAGAGACCGACAACTACACCTGTGAAGTCAACATCTATGTCCACCTGCACGAGGAGAGCGACTGGGGCCACAGCCAAGTGGCATACGACAACTTCCGCTTCAGGGGGCCGTGCCAGCAGCCGCCCTCCCCGTTCACCCTGACCTACGACGGGATGGACTACGAGGTGGAAAACCGCTACAACGCCTACGACGACTGCACCGACACAGGTTATGATTGGGAATGCGAGGTGAATAATGACTACGACGGTGACGGCGGATCCGGCCATTACTACCACGACTACTTCCCATACGAGGACTGCGAGTTCTCCGAGGACGACATGCTCTGGTACTGCGTAATCGGCCAGATCCACCCCGCGATAGAGGAGGGCAACCACACGATGGAGCTAACTGTCGAGGGGCTCGAGGTCGGCACCAACTACACCGTTGAGATGTACCTCGACATCTGCCAGAACATGGCTGGCTGCGATAGCGACTGGGGTGAGTTAGAGTTCAAC